>DASQKG010000300.1:0-4590 GCA_035630655.1 Pyrinomonadaceae bacterium | reverse complement strand
TTACCAGGGCGGACTGCTCAGCATGCGTGAAGCTGAGACCAGACGAGTGCTTTGTGAATTGCCGAACCCCGGGTTTGGCGACGCGGTCCTGTTTCGAATAGACCAGCGCCTGGAACATCGCGTTTCCAATGTTGAAGGAGCAGTGCCGAAAATAGCTTTCTCAGGGTGGTTCGAATCGGAGCCCGATTACCGTACTTTAGTCGCTGAAGGGATCGCGCGATCGCTGCGGCGTAAAGTTTGAATCCTATGCTTCAAATATCCAGATCGGGAGTGGTGGTCTCCGGATCAGAAGCAGATATTGCGCGAGCGCGGGCCGACTTCGAAAAGCAGGACTGGGTGCGTCTGCCGGCAATTCTCGACCGTGATTTGTTTGAGATGGCGCAGTCGCAACTTGGTGCAAGTCAATTCGAAGAAAAGACCGCAAACCTTTATAAAGAACTTACTGTTGCCGACAATGCCCTCCCATTCGCACTCTTGCTACTGCTGAATAACGCGCGGCTGTTCAAGTTGATTGAGGAGATCACCGGGTGTGGACACATTGGATGTTTTCGCGGAAGAATTTATCGCATTGTGCCCGGCGCTAATCATCATGTGGAGTGGCACACGGACTTGAATGAAACGCGTCTCGTCGCGCTTAGTGTTAACTTAAGCAGCGAGCCTTACGAGGGTGGAGTTCTTAGCATTCGTGAAGCTGAGACTGAACGAGTTTTGTGCGAGCTGACGAATTCGGGTTTTGGCGATGCGATTCTTTTCCGGATAGATGAGCGTTTACAGCATCGAGTTTCAGACGTGGAGGGAACATTTGCCAAAACAGCGCTCGCGGGTTGGTTCGAATCCGCGCCGAACTACCGCACGCTACTTGGGAAGAGCGACACGTGACAAGTGAGAAGTAAGAAGAAGGATGACGAGTGGAGTGATGGAGTACCTGCTTACTTGTCAGTTGTTACTTGGCAACTATTTGAATGGAGGATTAAACAATTGAAAGGTGTTGTACTCGCCGGTGGATTAGGTACGCGATTGCGTCCGCTTACTTCTGTGACAAATAAGCATCTGCTTCCTGTCTACGATCAGCCGATGATCTATTACCCGATTCAGACGCTGGTAAATGCGGGGATCACTGACATCATGATCGTAACTGGCGGCAATTCTGCCGGCGATTTTCTTAAGCTGCTGGGAAACGGAAAAGCGTTTGGTCTTAAACACCTCAACTACACCTACCAGGAAGGTGAGGGTGGGATCGCTGAAGCACTCGCGCTGGTCGAACACTTTGCCGCCGGTGATCCGGTGTGCGTGGTACTTGGTGACAACATCATCGAAGGAAATATCGCCGCGGCTGTCCAGGCATACAAGCAACAAGGTCGCGGGGCGAAGATCATTCTGAAAAAAGTTCCCGATCCGGACCGTTTCGGTGTTCCTGAACTCGCTGGGAAGCGCGTACTGCGCATCGAGGAGAAACCTTCATCACCGAAATCGGAATACGCGGTGATTGGAATCTACATGTACGACGGAAACGTCTATGACATCATTCGCACCCTGGAACCATCACGCAGGGGCGAACTGGAAATCACCGATGTTAATAATGCTTACATTAGTCGCGACGAGATGACCTGGGAGGAGCTTCAGGGCTGGTGGTCCGATGCCGGGACTTTTGAGAGTCTATTGCGCGCTTCCTCACTGGTAGCCGAGACGGGTGCAAACAAAAAGGAGCCAACAGGTGCAACCGAAATCAGTGCCACAGTCTGAAACTTTCAAGGACGGCGAAATCGAAGGTGTGGTTGTTCGTGACTTGCGAAAGTTTGTCGATTCGCGTGGTTGGCTGGCAGAACTATTTCGTCATGACGAGGTCGACCCTGAGTTCTATCCGGTGATGGCTTACACTTCGTCAACCAGGCCGGGTGTAACGCGTGGGCCACACGAACATGTCGACCAGGCGGATCTGTTCTGCTTCATTGGCCCATCAAATTTCAAGCTGCGAGTGTGGGACAATCGGAAAGAGTCTAAGACATTTAATAACGTGTCCACTTTTATCGTGGGCGAGGACAATCCGAAGTCAGTATTGATTCCCCGTGGCGTGGTCCACGCGTACCAAAACATCGGTTCGACTGACGGGATAGTATTCAATTGTCCCAACCGCCTTTACATGGGTGTGAATAAGCAGGAACCGATTGACGAGATTCGCCATGAAGACGATCCGGAAACGATTTACCGCATGAACGACTAGCGGCAATTGACTTAGCCGAATAACGGGGCCGACCGTGAGGGAGCGTGGGCCCCTGCCATCACGCCCTCCCTTACGGTCGGGCTACTGCCCCCAAGGACTGAAATCGCTGTGAAAGTTGTTCGCGTTATCGCCCGCCTGAATGTTGGTGGTCCCGCCAAGCATGTCGTCTGGCTGACAAAGGGATTGCAGAGCAGCGAATGTGAGACGCTGCTGGTCGCAGGCACGGTTCCTCCCGGAGAGGATGACATGGGTTACTTCGCGACCGAGATGGGTGTGTCACCTTACTTTGTTCAGGAGATGAGTCGTGAGATTTCGCCCAAGGATGCTGTCACGGTTTGGAAGCTCTATCGCCTCTTCCGGCGCGAGCGCCCGGATATTGTTCATACCCACACAGCCAAGGCCGGTACGGTGGGAAGATTTGCCGGATTACTCTACCGCTGGTTAACACCGACCGTGTTGGTTGGCCAACCACGGCCATGCAAGTTCGTTCATACTTACCACGGACACATTTTCCACAGTTATTATGGTCCGCTGAAGACAGGCCTGTTCCTCTTGATTGAAAGGCTGCTGGCAAAACTGGCGACTGATCGCATCGTCGTCATCACCGACCAGCAGCGGCGAGAGATCAATGAAGACTTTGGCGTGGGCCGTGCAGATCGGTTTGCTGTAATCCCACTGGGACTAGACATCGACGTCTTCGCAGGCTGGAAAGAACGGGGGCAGGCGTTTCGGGATGAGTTGGGAGCAAAAGCCGGTGATGTTCTGGTCGGGATCGTTGGACGGCTGACCGAGATCAAAAACCACGACATGTTTCTCAAAGCAGCGGCCGAGTTCAAGGCACGATCGCCTGAAACGGCCGTGCGGTTTTTAATTATTGGAGACGGCGCGCTAAGAGGCGAGCTTGAAGAGCAAGCCCAGTCGCTGAGTTTGTCAGAGCACGTGATATTTATCGGCAGTCGCAGGGACATTGAACACGTTTATCCTGCGCTCGATATCGTTGCCCTGACCTCGCTCAACGAAGGAACACCACTGACGTTGATCGAAGCAATGGCTAACGCCCGTCCCGTGATATCGACAATGGTGGGTGGCGTAATTGATCTTCTGGGTGAGGCCGTTTCGGAGCAACCGGTCCGGTCATTTGTAGTCTGCCGGCGAGGCGTTGGTGTTCCTTCAAACGATACCCGGGCGTTTGCAGACGGATTGGAACATCTGGTGGCAGATGTCGGCCTGCGTCGCGAAATCGGCGAGCGTGGTTTACAATTCGTCGAAAGCCGTTATTCAAAGGATCGCCTGCTGGAAGATATCAGGGCTTTGTACGCTGACCTTTTGAAAGGAAAAGCGTTTTCAGTGAAAGCCCAGGCGACGGAGAAGAGCGTAAATTCCAGAGCAAGTCTTTAGTCACTTTCCCAGTCGCGACAGGTCGATTTGATTAAAAGGAGTCTAACTTTTTGCGTGTACTCATAACCGGCGGCGCCGGATTCATAGGATCACACCTTGCCGATGCATATTTGCAACGGGGCGACGACGTGCTGGTAATTGACGATCTGTCTACCGGCACCATCGAAAATATTCGACACCTTAAAGATAATCCCCGATTTCACTACACCATCGATTCGGTTCACAACCAGCCGGTTACCGCGGAGCTGGTTGACCAGAGCGATGTCATTTTTCATCTCGCGGCTGCGGTGGGCGTCAAACTTATCGTTGAGAGTCCGGTGCGAACTATTGAAACCAACGTGCGCGGAACCGAAGTGGTGCTGGCTCTGGCAAACAAGAAACAGAAGAAAGTGCTGATTGCCTCTACTTCGGAAGTTTATGGCCTGAGCACTGATGTGCCTTTTCGTGAAGACGGAAATTTGGTAATGGGCGCTACCACTAAGGGGCGTTGGAGCTATGCCTGCTCGAAGGCGATTGATGAGTTTCTGGCTTTGGCTTATTGGCGCGAGAAGAAGCTGCCAACCATTATCGTCAGACTCTTCAACACAGTCGGACCTCGCCAAACGGGACGCTACGGGATGGTAATTCCAACTTTCGTCAGACAAGCACTTGCGGGTCGGCCGATCACTGTTTACGGAAACGGCAAACAAACACGTTGCTTCGGTTATGTCGGAGACGTTACGGGCGCGCTGGTTAAGTTAATGGACCAACCGGAATCTGTAGGACAGGTCTTCAACATTGGCTCGAATGAAGAGATTTCGATTCTTCAACTTGCCGAGAAGGTGAAGGAGTTAACTGAATCAAACTCGGAGATTGTTTTTGTGCCCTACGATGAGGCGTATGAAGAAGGCTTTGAGGATATGCCGCGACGCGTGCCGGACATTTCAAAAATCAAAAAGCTTGTCGGCTTTAGTCCCGATATGCCGCTGGAT
>DASQKG010000299.1:0-26423 GCA_035630655.1 Pyrinomonadaceae bacterium | reverse complement strand
GGGTTGCCAAAGCGCAACCCTGGGCTGGAGCTAGCGAACGCTTTCAGCGTTATTCACTCGTACCTTCAGTTTTCACACAGTCTCGGTAGCGGGTGGGTAAGCGATGCGCATCTTTGTTGTACGGACCCGTCGGCTAGTCTTCCAACGGCAACTTTAGTTCGCCAGTCGTAAGGTCTGGTCGTTCGCGGGCCATCTCGCCCGGCGTTGTGTGGGCAGTAGGGTGACTATGAGGCGGTCCTTCATTTGCCGTTTGGTTACTCACGGCCAGGTTGCCCACGCCGGGTACCTCTCTTAGTTCAATAGGTTCAGGTGGCGCGGCTTCCAGGACATCGGCGAGGCCTTCACTGCCCCTGTGTTCGAGCCAGTGTCGATAGCTGACCGTCAGAATCGCGACCACCGGAATCGCCAGGAATATTCCGGCCACGCCTGCCAACTCCGCTCCGGAAAGGATGGCAATGATCACAGCGAGCGGATGAAGATGTATGCCCTGGCCGATTAAACGCGGGTAGACAATATAATCCTGAACTATGCGAAGAACCCCCAGGAACAATAACACCATCAGAGCTGAGAACGGGCCGGCGTGCAGCGTGGCTGCAACTGCAGCGATCAGTGCGATCACCAAAGGCCCGACCAGAGGAATAAACTCAAGCACACCCGCCATCAGTCCGAGCACCAATGGGCTGGGTAGACCGAGCAGCGTAAAGCCGATTGCACAAATAACTCCGATGAAGAGGCAGGCGGTTAATTGCGCACGGATGTAAGCTGCCAGTGTGCTATTGATGTCCTGGAAAAACTCATCACCCCGCCACCGCCAGCGTCCTTTCGGAAGCATTTGCAAAGCGGAGCGTCGAAACGCGTCCGCATCTTTAAGAAAGAAGAAGCTCAACACGGGAATCAGCACCAGCCAGGGAATATAAATTAGCCAGCCCGCCATGTGTGTCAGGACTTCGCTGACAGTCAGACTTACCTTTTCAATTACACTGGGAATCGCTTTGTTAACAGCATCGAGCAATGGCCCAGGCATGCGATGGGTACGAAAGTATTCGACCCATCCCTGACTTCGTTCACCCACTGCCACCCAATAACCACGCGCCTGTTCGGTAAACTCCGGGAACTGGTTGCCCAACTGTGGCGCCAATAGATAAATCACAGCGGTGACGACTGCGGCAATAATGAGGTAGGCAAGAGCGATAGCGGCTGTTCGCGGCATCACGAATTCACGCCGGCCAAAACGCAAAGGGCGGCGAAGAAATTCGACCATCGGGGAAACGAGGTAGGCGAAGAACACAGACAGGATCAGAAGCAAGATAACGCCGGTCAGCTTCACGATTATCCAAAGCGTAACCGCTACCGCCAGCACTATCAGGATGATCCGCAGCACCGCCCGCGTTTGTGGCCACGCCGTATTGGTCGCCACGTGTGCCGCCGTTTGCGCTATTTCCTGGGTTTGCTGGTCTCGCACGATTACTTTTAGCTGTACAGCCTGGCGATGATTCCGCCGACAGCAACTTGCTCGGAAGGGGTGATGCTACGAAATTCGACACCGAACGTATCGGGGGTAGCGTGGTGGACCACTTCACCGTGCAGTGACAACGTGTCTTCGTGGTCCATTAACAACAGGCCGAGTTTGTCGCCGACTCTTACGTTGGGACACTTGGGTAGATTACAGACGCGCAGTCCACCCAAACTAATGTCACCCGGCTCACCGATGCCGATCGACTCACTGATACTTTCGTCTTCGATGGCCAGCGTGAGCTTGGTGTTGACGTAGTAACGAGGAAATCTTCGCCTTTCATGATCAGGTAAAAGTGAACCGGGGATGTTCATCGGGGGAGACTCCTTTCAGTTGGCAAACTCGTCATCTTCCTCATCTTCCTCGTCACCATCTTCCGATGGAGCAGGCGGCGCGATTACTCGCGGCGCAGCCGGCTCCCAGATTAGTCCCTTCCATTCTTCGGTCTCGCCTATCACCTGAAGCGCTGCCAGGGGATGGCCCGGATTGCGTTCAATCCGCAATACCTCGGCTACGACTTGCAGCTTCTTGCCGTCTTCACCCTCCACTTCGAGACGCACGCGACTGCCAACCTGGGGCAGGCCCTTTGGCAGGTGAACCAGCGTGCCTTCTGGTCCAACATTCTCCGTAGTGCCCTGCGCCACGACGTGAGAACCGCCAGGTTCGTCCCATTCCGCGCGTACCTCAAACGACGCCAGATAACGTTGCCCGGAACGGGTCTCCGAATTCATTTCACGAACCATGTTTCAGACTCCTCCTGGACGGCAGTGGTAAAGCAACTCGCCGCTTGAATAACTTCGCACCACCGTAAACTAACAGTTGCTTGACAGCGCAGTCAGGCGCGTATTGTACCTGACATATGTGTCTTCGCGTTTCTCATTCTTCTTCGGCCCGTAGTTTTTCCAGGACTGAAAAATCTTCGAGCGTGGTGACGTCACCGGCCACCGTCCCACTGGTTGCTATCTCGCGCAGTAGCCGGCGCATGATCTTGCCTGATCGAGTTTTTGGTAACGCATCTGAGAATCGTATTTCATCCGGCCGCGCGAGTGCCCCGATCTCTTTGGTCACGTGGGCGCGTAACTCCGCGTTCAACTCCGGCGATGGACTATGCGACCCTTCGAGAGTCACGAAAGCGACGATTGCAGATCCCTTTAACTCATCAGGACGCGCTACAACTGCCGCTTCGGCTACCGCCACGTGTGACACGAGTGCGCTCTCCACTTCGGCCGTGCCCAGCCTGTGACCGCTGACGTTGATGACATCGTCGATTCGTCCCATGATCCAGAAGTAACCATCCGAGTCGCGCCTGGCGCCATCGCCGGCGAAATAGATGTTTTCGATCTGCGACCAGTACTGTTCGCGGTATCGTTCGTCGTCGCCCCAGATAGTCCGCAGCATGGATGGCCAGGGCTTTTTGATCACGAGATACCCGCCCTCGTTCGCGCCGACCGGCTTGCCTTCACGCGTCATCACATCGACCTCGATACCAGGGAACGGTTTGGTAGCTGAACCGGGTTTGGTAGGCGTTGCGCCCGGAAGAGGCGAGATCATGATCCCGCCCGTTTCAGTCTGCCACCAGGTGTCGACGATTGGGCAACGCTCCTTGCCTATCACTTTGTGATACCACATCCAGGCTTCCGGGTTGATGGGCTCACCCACCGTTCCCAACAAACGCAGGCTCGACAGATCATGCTTCAGCGGCCACTGCTCGCCCCATTTGATGAAGGCGCGAATCGCAGTGGGCGCAGTGTAGAGAATGTTGACTCGATGGCGTTCGATGATGTCCCAGAAACGATCCGGCTCGGGGTGGTTGGGCGCACCTTCATACATCAAGACGGTGGCCCCGTTTGAAAGTGGCCCATACGCAACATAGCTGTGGCCCGTCACCCAACCAATGTCGGCAGTGCACCAGTAAACATCCTCGTCTTTGAGGTCAAAGATCCACTTCGAGGTCAGATGTGACTGCAGGAGATAACCAGCCGTCGTGTGAAGAATACCCTTGGGCTTTCCGGTCGTTCCCGACGTGTAAAGAATGTACAGCGGATGCTCGCTGTCGAGTTCCGCGGCGGCGCACGTCGCGTTTTCGTTTACCATCAACTGGTGCCACCAGTGGTCGCGCCCTGCCTGCATGTTAATGCGCTCGCCCGTTCGTCGCACGACGACGCAGGTTTTCACAGATGGAGTTTCCTTGAGCGCTTCGTCAACCGCGGCTTTGAGTTTGACTTCCTTTCCTCGACGCCAACCGCCGTCGGCTGTGACCACGGCCTTGCAACTCGCATCGTTAATACGATCAATGAGTGCTGCGCTCGAGAAACCGCCGAAGATCACAGAGTGGGTGGCGCCAATGCGCGCACACGCAAGCATCGCGATGGCCAGCTCTGGAATGAGTGGCATGTAGAGCGCGACCCGATCGCCTTTCTCAATCCCTGAGCGCTTCAGGACGTTGGCGAATTTGCACACTTCTGTGTGAAGCTGCTGGTAAGTAAATGTTCTCTGTTCGCCCGGCTCGCCTTCCCATATAAGCGCGGCCTTGTTGCGTCGCCAGGTCTCGAGATGTCGATCGAGACAGTTGTAAGAGATGTTGATCTTGCCGCCGACAAACCACTCTGCGTGTGGCGCCTGCCAGTTCAGAACCGTGTCCCACTTCTTAAACCAGTGAAGTTCTTCAGCCATGCGCGCCCAGAAGCCTTCCGGGTCAGCGCTCGCCTCGGCGCGCAAACGTTCGAGCTCTTCCATCGATTTGATGTGGGCCTTGGCGGCAAATTCGGAAGGCGGCGGAAAGAGACGATCCTCGTGCTGAAGTGATTCAATGTTTGTGGTCATTGATGACATTTTCAGTGTGTTTTTCCAAGCAAGATTTCGTGCTATTTATGGCCGACTTGTGTACCACAGAACGACTTGACGCTACAACAACTTGCTTGCACTATGGATCATGAAGTGGAGGAAAGTTAATGAGTCAGACGATTGACGGGCCGATTCAGCTCGCCAAAGCGCGCCGGGCCCTCGTGACAATACTGGACGAACAGCCCGTCTGGAGTGAGGCTGAACTAGAGGCGAGCTATCGCGCCATGGCTCAAGATGAGGCACGCGAGGCCGAAGCTCTCGAACTTAGCGAAGCGACAGTCGGAGACTACGCGAGGTGAGAATGTCTTCACATTCTGAGAGTATTCAACTCATGGAGTCATTGAAGGCCACAATCCGCGAACTCGTTGAGCCAATTGAGAGCATACAATCGAAGACTCGCGATGGGGAAACGGGCTATCCCAACGGACTAGAACTAATGATGGGCGAACTAACGATGGTTGTCCTGGTTTTCACCAACGCTGATTTGAACATAACGGATGAGGAGACAGGCCTTCTCAATAACTTTCGTCATGCCATTTGCGGTGACGATGCTTTCGCTCTTTCTTCTCACGATTACGTTGATATGTGTCGCAAATTCTTACGCATCCATCCCAATAGACGCTTATCAATAGACCATAAGCCATATAGCGTTCAATTCTTAGAGACTTATGATGGTGAACACGGAACCCAGTACGCTGAGAAGGCTAAGGCCGTGTTTTTCGAAGTAGCCAAAGCGGTTATCCAAGCAGATGAAAGAGAACAGTCCAAGGAAACGATATCATTGCTGAACTTCAAAGAAATCCTATATCCCTCAGACAACAACCAGACCGCACCTTCATACATCACGAACTTGGAAACCTAGCAGGTTGCTGAAAAAGGAAAAGTACCAACGACAACTAGGATCCCCAGCTGACTTTCTTGTTAGTTATGGCTGGATCCACTAATCACACGAAATAACACGAACGAGGCCTATTTCGTGCTGTTTCGTGTGGCTTCGTGGATCGTTTATTGTTTTTCAGCAGTCTGCTGGAGAGGGCGGAGCAAGTCTCAATATGAATCTTTACGTCGGCACGAGCGGCTACAGCTACAAGGAGTGGAAGGGGAGCTTTTATCCGGAGAAAATTCCGGCGAAGGACATGCTCAGTTACTATTCTGAAAAGCTCAGCACGGTTGAGATCAATGCCACCTTCTATCGCATGCCCCAGAAGAGCATGCTGGAAAACTGGAAACAGCAGGTACCGAAAAACTTCCGCTTCTCACTCAAGGCCCCGCAACGTGTGACGCACTTCAAACGACTGAAGGATACGGAGGAAGAAACGAAATATTTTCTGGACACCGCCGCAGTACTTGAAGATCAACTGGGCGTGGTTTTGTTCCAGCTGCCGCCGAACATGAAAAAGGATTTGCCCCGCCTCGACTCGTTCCTGAAACAATTGCCGCAAGAGCCGCGAGCTGCATTCGAGTTTCGACATCCGACCTGGTTCGATGACGATGTGCTGAGTCTTCTGCGCAGCCACAACCGTGCACTCTGTATCTCTGACACCGACGACCTTCCCGTCAGCCATATCGATAAGACCGCAGACTGGGGTTACCTTCGACTTCGCCGAGTTGAGTACTCCGAAGACGATCTTAAAGTGTGGCTGAAAAGAATTCGGGAGCAGGAATGGCAGGAAGCCTTTGTCTTCTTTAAACACGAAGACGAGGCCACTGGACCGAAGTTAGCGGCGCAGTTTGTTAGTTTGTCAGTACCACCCGCGTAAGTAGGACAGACATTCCTGTCTGTCGGTCTATTTGGAGAAGCCCGTTTGATCGGAACGGGAACTCTGCTACAGACAGGGATGTCTGTCCTACTTCAGGTGGTACTGACAAAAGCCTGGGTTAAAAATTGCCGCTGCAATCCGGATGGCCGCAGTCGCAGTCAAGCTGAATCGTGTCGCCGGTACCTTCACAAGCCGCACTGCAATACTTGCTGTCCTCCGGGCGGGGACAGCCACATGGGGCATTCTCACAAGTTTCTCTCTCGTCTGCCATGGTTCCTCCTGAACTGTCAGTTTTCGGGCCGATAGAGTAGCACAACTGGGCGGAAGAGAGCTGCGTCATTTCACTGTCCCAGGCTTGGCTTCAAAATGACTATTGGTCTTTCATAACCTTAGCGGTTTCTACCGCTCCTTTGGATTTCAGGAACCGAACGACCACCCGGTGATCGTTATCCATAGCGTGGGCCAACGCATCCATCTTCTCTTTATCTTTTGCATTGATGTCTGACCCCGCCAGCACCAGCGCTCGCACGCTGTTTACATAACCTCCAGAGGCGGCGAGCATAAGCGCGGTTTGTCCCTCCTCGTTTTTGGCGTTTACTTCCGCACCGGCATCGAGCACCGTCTTCAATGCCTCCATATTATTCGAAGCGGCGATCTCCATAAGTGCAGTAGTCCCGAATTTATCTTTGCGATTGACGTTTGCGCCTGCATTGATCAAGTCCCAGGTCAGATCGCTGGTCGCGTCGTCGTCCAGCATCATCAATACTGTCTCGCCCACGTCGTTGGTTTTGTTGACATCTGCCCCGGCGGAGAGCAGTAGTTGGACCATCTCGCGATTAGCGTTTCTGACTGCGTGCTCCAGCGCCGTGGTTTCGCTACGCTTATCTCGCAGATTCACGTCGATACCAGCAATTAGCGCCGTGAGAGCTTCGAGGTCATCTTCGTGTGCTGCTTTCACGAAAGGGTGTTCGGGCGCGACGATTGCGACTCCACCTGATGTGAAAGTTTGAATTTCTGGTCCGTTGGACTCGACGTCGACTGTTTCTTCAACCTGAGCGACTCTCAGGGTCCGGTCTACGCGAATCTCGCCGTTTGACTGAAGATATAATCCTTCCGTTTCGTCGGCTGCAAAACCCGGGGCCTCAATGCGGAGTCTGTACACAGCAGCTTGCAAGTTATCAATCTTGAATTGACCGTCGAGTCCGGTGCTCGCATATGACGCAACCTGTAATTCTGTGTTCGAGAGAAAAATGGTGGCTGCGGGTATTAACGCGCCATTCTGATCTTTTACAGTACCAACGAGGCTGGAACCGGGAGCCCACCGCGGGTTTTGCTGTGTCGCGATGGGAGGGTTCACACCCTGCGCACTGGAGGAATTCTGGGACACAGCATTAGTGATACTTAAAGTCGCACTAAACGCTCCGGCGGCGATTCGCGATGCGCGGCGATTGATGCGGTGGAGGTTTTGAGCCAAAGGCAAAGTAAGGGGCTTTCCCCTTGAATCAGAATGGTAACGAACGCAAAGACGTCCGTTTGAGCGGGCTACGAGTCGCTGCGCCTGGTTGCGTGTCATCACGGATAGGTTGTGCACGTCGAGACTGCAGTGTTCACAAAAACGCACTTGATCGTTGCCGACCATAGAGTTCCAGTCAGCGGTGCAAGGCGAGGGAATGGTTAGATTGTGCAGGAAGTTCTTGGACGGCATGGTAGGTCTCCTTATCAATTTGCAAGTTGATCGGAGCCCGGGGAGAGAAGGCGCGCAGAGTTAGACAAACAGCCGGAACGAATGTTCCGAACTCAAATTTCTCAATTTGAAGTTGCGAGAGTAGTAGCCTGGGGAGGAGCCTTTGTTCGACGGTGAGATGTGTAAGGACATCCGGCGGGTTGCTAAAACTTCGGAGAAGTCTTCAAGAATCTGAAGCCGGCCTTAACCGGCCGATTTCATGTGAGATTTCAGCGGCAACTCGAGCATTGTTTTCCAGCAATCCAAGATTAGCTCTGAGCGTTGCGCCTTCGCTCTGTTGGGCCATGCGCGATAAAAGAAATGGCGTGAGGTCGCGGCCGGCAACTCGCTGGGCTTCAGCCTCAGACAATGCAGCGTTGAGCGTAGCTTCCAGTTCGGCAGCGGGGACTTCGACTTCCGGCGGCACTGGAACGGTTACCAACAGTGCGCGTTCGATTCCCAAACTCTGCTGCTCCAGGAATATCTGGGCCACCTCCCGAGGCGAGTCAACGCGAACGTCCACTGGCAAGCCACTGTAGCGCGAATAAAACGCCGGCATTTCGTCACACCTGTATCCAACCACCGAGATTCCATACGTTTCCAGCCATTCGCGTGTCGCTGGAAGATCCAAAACAATCTTCGCTCCTGAACAGACGACCACGATCGACGTTGTTGCAAGCGCGGGAAGGTCTCCAGAAACGTCGGGCAATGAACCGCGATGAACGCCGCCTATGCCACCCGTCGCAAACACCTTTATCCGTGCACGCTGCGCAATCCAGCTGGTGGAAGCAACGGTGGTGGCGCCATTCAAGTTTTGAGCGATGACAATCGGAAGGTCGCGCATACTTACCTTCTTAATTCCGTCACTCTCAGCCACGAACTTTACCTGCTCCGAACTGAGCCCAACGCATATTTCTCCCTTGAGGATTGCGATAGTTGCAGGGACAGCGCCGGCGTCGCGAACGATCTGTTCCAGGCGCATAGCAGTTTTGAGATTTTGCGGTCGCGGCAAACCGTGGGCTGTAACCGTCGATTCGAGCGCGACGATGGGCTGTCGCGCGTTGAGTGCTGACTGAACTTCGGGGCTGTATTTGAAATGTTTGCGATCCATTATATGCGGTGCGTCTGTAGTCCTGGGCCTAAGCGCCAAAGGCGCGAAATGTAATAGCCTGGGCCAACGGCCCAGGGAGGATTAGTAAGAATTATCAGCGCTGAAGGCGCGAAATGATTTGGGGCGGAAAACAATTATTACTGCTTTTAGTCGGCACTTGCTATTTCGCGCCTTCAGCGCTTCGAAAATTCACACCCTTTAACCTCGGGCGTTGCCCCAGGCTGTTACATGTCGCGCCTTTGGCGCTGAGGAGCGGACCGTTTAATCAGTAGCGGAGCCTTTCCGCACGGAAGGCGGCAAAGCCGCTAAGAAGAGACCTCGAAGAATCCTCGAAGAATCCGCGAAGAAGCCTCGTGTTAACTCGTCACGCTCGGCGCGGCCAGCGCTTTTCTTAACGTGAACACCGTGCCGCCGCTGTCACGCTTGTCCCATGCCACCTTCGCATCGATCAGGCTCGCACGCGCAAACATGTTTGCCAAACCTCGGCCGCCGCTTTTCTGGTCCGGATCAAAAGCTTTTCCGTTGTCCTCGATCGTCAGAACGAAGTCGCCTGCAGTTGAAGAGTGTACTTCCATTCTCACGTGGGTTGCGCCCGCGTGTCTCCAGATGTTATTTACCGCCTCCTGCACGATCCGGTAAATCTGCATTTGTACGTTTGGCGGTAGCTGGATCTTCTCATCCAAAGCTTCATCGCAGATGAACTCGTATTCAAACCTCTTATCCGCGGCCGCATCCTGCACCGCATGGGACAGCGCGAATTCCAGTGCCGCCGCAAAGCCCACATTCTGCAGTACAGATGGACTCAAGTCTTCGCAAATACGGCGCACTTCCTGCGAGATTGATTCGATCTCTGTCCGCAACGCGGCCGGATCGACTTGCTTGCCGTTGCCCTCGACCCGGGACACTGAGACTTGATCGCTCAACAACATCAAGTGGCGCAGGTCAGCCAGCGTCTGATCATGCAGGTCGCGCGCGATGCGGCGTCTTTCCCGCTCAGCTTCGTTGGCCAGATTGAGTCGTGCGTCAGCTAACTCGCGGTTGGCAGTGAACAGCGCGGCGCTGGTCCGTGCGATACGGCGCCTTTCTAAAATGGCCCAGAGCAACGCCATGAGCGCGAGCGCCAGAAGGATCGCCAGTGCGGTTGAAGTCCAAGGAAATGGCGCCTTGGGAATACTCAACCCAAACGACATCGGCTCCGATGGAACGAGATCTCGATTGAAAGCGCGAGCCGTGACTCGATACGATCCCGGGCTGAGACCTTCCATAGTGAATTGTGATTCACGAGACAATTTCTGTTTGATCACCCTGCCGTTAGCATTGGCGAGTGTGAAGGCGTATTGAAATTTTTCCGGGAACGTCCGACTACTGACTGCTGCCACATCAAGCAGCAAACTGTTTTGTGGGTATTCAAGATTAAGGCCCGCCTGCAGCTCGCCAGGCGAGTGTACGCGCTTGCTGATTACGCGCGCCGCGTAGAGGGTTGGTGGCGCGGTTGCCGGCTTGTAACGGGCGACGCCACGGCTGGTACCAATTAGCAGAGACCTGGAACCTTGCGCATCGGTTTGCGGCAACGAGGCAAAGACATTTTGAGACGGCAGGCCCTGCTCCGCGTCGAGTTGTGAGACCACAGGCCCAAATTGTTCGTCGAGCGTGATCTTCAAAAGTCCGCTTCCGGTCGTGGCACACCAAACCTCGCTTGCCGCGCCTTTAGTGAGACTGCGCGCTTCGTATCCAGGAGCAGCAGGGACGCAGTCAGTATCCGGCTTGCAGAGATAGACTCCCTGATTGGTAGCGAACCACAAGCTGTGATCCGGATTAGTGACAATCGAACGGACCGTGCTCTCGGCCATCGGCGCGAAGGCCGAGTCACGTGATATTTCATTGCCGTCAAAGCTGAGCACGCCTTCCTTAGCGGTTCCAATCAGCAGCCTCTCGTCTCCATCCGCTTGCAGACTGATCACCTCGCCGGTCAGCGTAGAACCAGCCGGCCAGATGCTGGTAACGCGATTGTCTTCAAAACGCTCGACTCCACGACCGTAATTCGCGAGGTAGATTGAACCCCGAAACGTGGCCATGCTGCGGATGCTGCCGAGTCCGTCGGTGGTCCCCGAACCTACGGTTGTGCGCGAAAAACTTTGCGACTCAATCGCGCTGTCTCTTCCAAGTTTTGGCCCAACGTAGAAACCGCTGGCCGAGCCTACCAACAAGCGACCGCTACTATCTTCGCCGATTGAATAGATACTGTTGCGCGCCAGGTCAGAAACACTGTTCCAGCTCGCAGTCTTCGTGTCGTTAACAAAGAGACCGCGATTAGTCCCGGCCAGTATCCTGCCATCGGACGTTTGATAAAGCGTGCGCACAAAATTACTGTCGGCGCTGTCGCCAATGGTTTCAACTTTGGGAGCGTTCAAATCCAGACGAGAAACACCGCGATCCGTGCCTAACCAAACGACGTCTTCGCGGTCAATGAAAATTGCAAAGACACTGTTTGAACGCAGGCCTCCGGCCGTGCCATCAAACGTGAACTGCATAGGCTTCCGCGACGTTGGAAAATAAAAGACGCCATTCCCGTCGGTTCCCACCCACATATCGTCATTGCGCCCTGCCTGAAGGGAAATTACTGCGCCGGTCACCGCGTCTTCGGTAACCAGGTCTGAAGGGTCAGCGGCCGAGTGCAAGGCCGGCTCGTTTTTCTTGCTCCGGGTTCCGACCCAGAGTTGACCTCGCGCATCTGTCGCCAGAGCGCGAACAAAATAAGTTGGCCGTCGTGCCTGTATCTCCGTCGCGGTGTTGTTTTCAATTGCGAGCAGGCCGCGACTCAGTGAACCGGCAATTAACTTGTCATGGGCCACCGTCAAACTTGTTAGCGGCAGAGGCCCGGGACGATCGATGTCGGCGCTGGCGAGAGGTTGTGCGAGGAGTTGTTTGACTTCATAACCGCCGTCAGGTTTGAAATTACACTCGAAGACCATTCCCTGTTCGGTCGCCATGATTAATCGTCCATCGATGGGTTCGATGATCGCATTAACCGTTTGGCCTTTGAGACCTGTTACGGCTTCAACGCGGCCGCTCATGATCCGCGCGACGCCGTTGTCCGTGCCCACCCAGAGCGAGCCGCGAGCATCGGTATGGAGCGCAAGTACACGTCCCTGCGGCAACTCGGAATCAACCAGAGTCTGAGTGCGCCGGCCGTCGAATCTTGCCAGGCCGGCCTCCGTTCCAAACCACATCATCCCGTCCGCGCCCTGAGCAATCGCGCGCACGCGATCCGACGGCAGACCATGAAAGAGTGTGACCGCGCCCCATTGATGCAAGCCGGTTACAGGTGTTGGTGATGGCGATGGCGGAGGAGACGGAGAAGGGCTTGGTGACGGAGACGGGGTGGGCTCAGGTGCCTGGGAAGAGACGGGAGGTAGCAGGAGGCAGGAAGCAGGAAGCAGTAGGCAGAAAGCAGAAAGAGCCAACAGCTTCAAACTCGAAGCACACAAATAGGACAGCAAAGTCCGCCGAGTTAAAGCCGGCAAAAGCGGCGGATCATTTTGAGCGCGTAAGGATCTATTTCTTCCGTTGATTACCACTCTTCTCTTCGTCTAAGAATCGTTTGCGGTCGCGTTCAATCCATGCGTCGAGATCGCCGGCGGCTTTTTCCAGCTCATCGTTGTTCAGCAAGCCCCGGCGGAGGGCTTCGAAAAAGGCTCGCGTGCGGACGTTGTAGGCGAGTTTTTCATAGGCCTCATGGTCCGTGCCTTCCGCGACCGAAATGAAAAGCTTTTCATAAAGCGTCGCCAGCCGGCTTTCCACTCCGCGTAAACTCAGCGAACACTTGCGCGCGATGGCCCAATTGGAAAGACCAAGCGCCAGATAGTAAAGCGCCTCAGATTCAAATTCGGTAAGCAGCGGCCGCTTAAACGAATCTTTGAACGCCGGGTCGATCATGTCGGCGCCGTCCTCGAGTACGGCGGCAACGAAGCGTAGAAAACGTGACTCGGGATTGTTCTTGTGAATGAAGCCGTAAGCCGGAGGAGGATCGACTGACTTAACGATCTTGCGTATCTCGTTGATGTAGATCTCGTGAGGAAACTGTGTCCAGAAAATTATCCGCGCGGAAGGGAAGTCGCGCCAGATAGCCCGCGCGGCTTTTACGCCAGACAGCTTCGGCATCTGAATGTCGAGAATGCAAACTTCCGGTTTCTGGGCGAGCGCTAGCGTCACCGTCTCTTCGCCGTCAGAAGCTTCAACTACAGGTGCGTGAGAAGGGAATTCCTTTTCCAGTATCTCCCGCAGGTAGTGGCGCTGGGCCACGTTGTCTTCGGCGATCAGAATCGACATAGGGAGGATAATATCTTGAAAGTGCCGTTGCCCGTAATGTGGCTCGCCACACCTTGCTCTGCGGTTCGGCCGCCCAGTGGGATAGGACGTCCCTCTGGTGGTAGTGACCTTTTAGCGCAGAAACGTGGCCCGACTCCGCCGTGGGGAGCGCCGCGAAGTATTTATACTGCTTCGTCTTCGTCTATCAGGAAAATCTCTTCAACCGGCTTGCCGAACAGCTTACCCAGCTTGATCGCGAGTGGCAGGCTGGGATCGTATTTACCCGTTTCGATCGCGTTGATTGCCTGCCGCGAGACGCCGACGCTCTGGGCGAGTTGTTCTTGCGTCAGATTATTCTCGGCCCGTAGAACCTTCAAACGATTCTTCATAGTCCTAAACCTCCAGCGGCGGCTCGCCTTAACGGTATCTCAACCAGGCCAGCCCGTAGCCGATGGCATAAGCAATCAACATCACCACGGGCAAATCGCGTGGATCGCTGCCCTGAAACAGGCCCTCCGCACGGAAGTAACCGATGGCCCAAACGAATACCAACGCCAGGGGAAAGCCGATGGCAAGTGCATAGAGCTGAATTTGCCTTTGATACTCGTCAAGACTGGCAACCAGCCGGGAGTACACAAAAATGAACGACGCCAGCGACAGCATCATGAGCGCAGTGATGACCAGCCGGACGGTGTGGCCCGGGGGATAATATTCGCGCAGCACGATGTGTGTGATTCCGAGAGCAATGGTCAGACTGCACAGCGTGAAAACAAGCGGTGAGAATCGGCCTGATTGTTTCTTAGTCATTAAGGTAGCTCCTTCCATCGTTCCTGCCTCTCTTTCAAAGGAATTTCCGAACGGCCGGCAATGTAAAGCATCGCCGTCGAAATGTCAAGCATACTTTACACCTGAGGGAGCGGAGTAGCGCCGTATGCCGGAAGCAAACCTGTTGGGGGGGCCTTCGCGAGTGTCATCTGACCCCGAGGTTTTCGCGGCTTTGCCGCTTTCCGTGCGGTAAGGCTCTGCCTGGCTCTGCCTTACCGGACAAGGTTTAATAACCTTGAGGCTACGCCTCGGAGGCATAGCCTCTAGAGTCGTCAAACAAGTTACGGAAAGGCACAGCCTTTCCGCACGGAAGGCGGCAAAGCCGCAAGGCGCCGGTGTTTACAAAACATCGTAATGAACTGCGCCTGTCGTATCCGGCACTTATCGCGCTGGGTTTTGGATTGGCAATAACTTGACTCGCTGCGCCGCTTTTCTGCACTATGGCGCCGACCATAACCTGCAATTAATTCTCCCCTGAAAGGTACCAAATGAGTTTTCGAAGAGTCGTTCTCCTGGTAACCGCCTGCCTGCTCACCGTCCCGTCCACGATTGCCCAGCAACCGGCCGCCGCGGCAGACACCTCCCCGGCGCGCGATGAGAAACTTTGGAAGCGGGCGCTGGATATTCAACGCAAGTCGATCGTCGTTGACACACACAACGACATTCTCTCGATCATGTTTGACGAGAATTACGACATTGGGGTTTCGTCGGTCGGCAAGTATCACACCGATTTAGCGAGGATGAAGCAGGGCGGTTTGGGAGCGGAGTTCTTTTCGGTTTACATCGATCGCAGTTACGCGCGCGATGGCGGTTCTGCGCGCCGTGCTCTCGACTTAATCGACTACACCTATCGCGCCGTGGAGAAATATCCAAATGATCTGATGATGGCCTACTCGGCCGCCGACATCCGCAGAGCCAAGAAGCAGAAAAAGATTGCGGCGCTGATGGGAATCGAAGGCGGCCACGCGATCGAGGATTCGTTGAGTGCGTTGCGAGATTTCTATCGGTTGGGAATCCGCTACATGACCTTGACGCACAACAACACAAACAACTGGGCCGACTCCTGTTGCGACACTGCAAAACATAACGGCCTTTCAGACTTTGGAAAAGAAGTCGTCCGTGAAATGAACCGGCTCGGCATGCTGGTTGACGTCTCACACGTTTCAGATAAGACGATGAGCGACATTTTCGACGTCAGCAAGTCACCGGTCATTGCCTCACACTCGTCGGCGCGTGCCCTCGCGGATCGGACACGAAACATCCCCGACGACTTGTTGAAGCGCTTCAGCCAAAACGGTGGCGTCGTGATGGTCAATTTCTATCCGGGCTTCATAGATCAGAAGGTTGTCGAGGCCTCCAAGGCACGTGATGCTCGTCTTAAGCCGCAGACGGACGCGCTCAAGGAGGAGTACAAGAACGACCCGAAGAAGTTGGAGGAAGAGACAAATAAACTGCTGGCCGCTAATCCGTTGCCCAGGACTCCGTTATCGGTTTTGTTGGACCACTTCGATCACATCGCTAAAGTCGCCGGCGTGGATCACGTAGGGATTGGGTCTGACTTCGACGGCATACCGAGCCTGCCCATCGGCATGGAAGACATCTCAAAGTTGCCGGTTCTGACTTATGAACTGTTGAAGCGAGGCTACAGCGAAAAAGACGTGCGCAAGATTCTGGGTGAAAACTTTATGCGAGCATTTGGTGAAGCAGAACGAGTGTCGCGCAGTATGAGCAGGACGGTGAGCGCTGACGGCAGCGTGCGGCGCATAAAGTAACGCAAACTGTTTTTGCGGACGGTATAGTAAAGGCTTTGGCGCGGAAACTAGCTTCTGACGCAGCGACCAAGCAAACTAACAGTTTGCTTTACAAAACGCGGTGACGATGTTCTGCATCGTCACCGCGTTTGGTTATGAAGGATCCTGCGGCAGACTACTCAGTGTCACCGCGTTGTTCCGATTGCTCGCTTCCGCCCTTCTCAAATCCGCCTTCGTTAAGTTTGCGGTTGCCGTCCTGGCCTTTGCCTAGTCCCTGATCTTTGCCCTGGCCGGCGCCGCCTCGTTGTCCGGCTGACTGATCGTCCTGAGGATTTCGTCCCGGCGACTGTTGATTCTCACCGCCGAAATCACCCTGATTCGATCCTGCATTCCTCTCTGTGTTCGGATTATTTCTGTCGTCTGCCATCGCATTCCCTCCTCGTTGTTAAAAAGGTCTGCCGGTTCAAAAATCAACCGGCGTGGAATTCCTGACTCGGAGGTCAAATAAACAACTGGCATGCCACTTTGTTTGGGCGAATTCGATGGATTAAGAAACGATACGCGGTCCTCAAATCGTACAGCGGATGAAAACAATAAATACAGACCTCGGCCTTATCGCCTGACTCAACCTGGATTGATACTCTCTGAACAACATGAATGAAGGTCGAATCTTCTTTGCTCGACGTTAGCTCAATACGGACGCTACTGAGTTCGGTTTGTATCGAGACCCGCATGTTATAATTTCGCCACATTGAAACAAGCCGGTGTCTACATTCACATACCGTTTTGCCGCTCGCGTTGTTCTTACTGTGACTTCGCGACAGGCATGTATACGGCTGATCTAGCTGAGCGTTACGTTCAGTCTCTGGTTAGGGAGATTGAATCGTTCGGCGAAGACTGGAAGCAGCCCGTCGACACGATCTATTTTGGCGGCGGCACACCATCACTTCTCTCCGCCGAGCAACTGGAAGCGCTGCTCAGTAGCGTTCGCGACCGCTTCACGGTTTCGCCGGTTGCCGAAGTGACAATGGAGATGAATCCGGGAACGGTCACTCCGGAAAGGCTTGCCGACTTCAAGACGCTTGGAGTTAACCGGACAAGTTTTGGCGCGCAGACATTCGACGATAGTGAGTTGGCGCGGCTGGGCCGTTCGCACACGGCAGAGGAAACACGTCAGACATTTCGTCACTTGCGCGAAGTCGGCTTCGACAATGTCAGTTTCGATCTAATAGCCGGTTTGCCTGGGCAAACATTGGATGGATGGAATCGAAATCTGGACGAAGCATTTGCGCTCGGACCGGAGCATCTTTCTTTCTACCTTCTCGAAGTGCATCAGGGAACGCCACTCGCCGACCATATTCGTCGTGGTGTCCAGCCGGTTCCTGATGAAGACCTTGCGGCGGAGATGTTTGAGGTAATGCTTGAGCGGTCGGCCGCAGCGGGATATGAACATTACGAGATTTCAAATCTTTGCTTGCCTGGATATCAATCGAGGCATAACTCAAAATACTGGATTGGCGCGGCATACTTTGGCTTTGGCTGTTCGGCCCATTCTTACGACGGTGCATCTCGAAGGTGGGCGAACGAACGCGATATCGTCTCCTATCTGGAGATGATCGAGGGGGACAAGTCTGCAGTTGTTGTGGAAACAGAGCTGACTCAGCAAGACCGGCAGGCTGAGGCTGTCTTTCTTGGCTTGCGAATGATGGATGGATTCAGTGTCGAGCGTTATCGCGAACTCTTTGGATCCGACATTCGGGAGACGCACGCAACTGATCTGGCTCGGTTCCGCGATGCTGGGTTGATCGAATTGAGCGGCGACCTGGTCAAGCTTACTCGGGCGGGCGCGCTGATGTCGAATGAGGTGTTTGCCGCGTTTGTCTAAGGGCGAAGAGCGAAGAGCTAAGGGCGAAGAGCGACAAAGAGAGGCAAGAAGAAAGAACTAAGCACCAAGAACCAGGAACAAAAGACTAGAAATAAAAGTACCAAGAACAAAGTTCCATTTTGTCCCATCCCTTAATCATCGCCATCGATGGTCCATCCGGCGCCGGTAAATCGACACTCGGCCGCATGCTCGCCCGTTCCCTCAATCTGCTCTACATCGACACCGGCTCAATGTATCGCGCAGTGGCGCTGGCGGTGATGGAATCGAGTGTCAACGCGCAGGATGATATTGCGGTGGGGTCACTCGCAGGCCGTGTGGACATTGATCTTGCCGGCGATCCCGATTCGTTACGAGTGACGCTCGAAGGACGGGATGTAACCGATCAGATTCGCAGCGAAGAAGTTACCGAAATGTCGTCAATTGTCTCAACTATTCCCCAGGTCAGGCGTGCAATGGTTAAGCGGCAAAGGGAAATGGGAACGCGCGGAGCGGTGCTTAATGGACGGGACATAGGGACTGTTGTTTTCCCGGACGCGGACGTGAAGTTTTTCCTGACGGCAGTGCCGCAGGAACGTGCGGAGCGCCGGTTTATCGAGGAGCGCGCACAGGACCCAAACGCCGACTTTGAAGCGACCTTTTCGGATATGACAGAACGCGACAGGCGCGATTCTACTCGTGCCGATTCACCTCTAAAGACGGCGGACGACGCAATAATAGTTGACTCAACTGGACTGTCGATCGATGAGGTTTTTGAAAAGATGATGGCTGCCATCAACCAAAAGAGCGTATGAAGCTGATCAGCTTTTCATTCAAGCGGGAGCCGGTGTGGATGCTGGTCCTCTCCTTCCTCGCCCCAGTTGTGGGCGGCATATTCGTTGCACTTGTTGTGTTGATTATTAGATCGTTTCGTTAGCTGTAAAGCAAACTGTTAGTTTGCTGAGCGAACGGCAGAGCTACCTGCATTCCTCCGAGAAACTCCTGGCCCACGGATAGCAAACTAACAGTTTGCGTTACGATTGTTTATGTTCACTGGAATCATTGAAGAACTGGGTCGCGTAAAGAGCGTCGACCCGAATGGCGAGAATGCGCGCATCGTAATCTCGGCGCGCACTGTCACCGAAGAGACAAAACACGGCGACTCGATTTCGGTTAATGGGGTTTGCCTGACGGCGCTCGATATTCAACCCGACTCGTTTGCTGCTGATGTCTCACGCGAGACGCTGGATCGCTCCACACTCGGCCGGCTGAAAGCCGGAACGCCTGTGAATCTCGAGCGTGCTGTCACGCCAGCCACGCGTCTTGGCGGCCATATCGTTCAGGGACACGTCGACGCCACCGGTAAATTCATTCACGCTTTGGATCACGAAGGTTCATGGACGCTGCGTATTGCCTACCCACCTGAGATTGCGCGGTACCTTGTTTTCAAAGGCTCAGTCGCGGTGGAAGGGATTAGCCTCACGATAGCCAATCTTAGTGATGATTACTTCGAAGTCGCGATCATTCCAAAGACCTGGCAAGTGACGAACCTCTCTCAATTGCAACCAGACGACGAGGTGAATCTCGAGGTCGATGTGATTGCCAAATACGTTGAGCGGATTCTGGTGGTTCGACACGACTCTGAGCAGTAGCCGGCCATCGGCTGTACTTGCAATACGCGGAGCGATCTCATTAACACCGCGGCTTCAGCCCGGTGACCAGTATTACGGGCACAATCTGTGAACCGTTTCTAAGGTTTCTCTTTAGCCGCCGGCAAATGAAGTCAGTACGACCTCGCGCTGCGGGTGGGTGTCGATCTAGCAGCGATGATCGCGAGGTATCTGGTTTTGCCGAACGACCGTGTTCGGGAGTGGACCCACCCGCTACCCGCGAGGTGGTACTGACTTCATTGCATTTGACCCTCCCTTTTTTAGCACACTAGTGGAGCACTAGCCTTTGTTTTGCCCCCGGTCGAAAAATCCAGTGCTTTCGGGTAACATTGCCACAGATATCAAATTTAGAACTCCGATCTCAGATCGAGGAAGTCAGAAGCGGAACCAGACCCGGAAGCCTAATGCCATTTGCCTCCATTGACGACGCCGTCGCCGAAATACGCGAAGGGCGCATGATCATTATCGTTGACGACGAAGACCGCGAAAACGAAGGCGACCTCGTGTGTGCCGCCGAGAAAGTCTCGCCCGAAATCATTAACTTCATGGCTCGCCATGCGCGTGGACTGATTTGTTTGCCGCTCACTGAAGACCGTTGCGATGAACTGCACCTAACTACACAGGTCGCCGATAACACCTCTTATCTCGGTACCGCGTTTACCGTATCCATCGACGCGCGTAAAGGAGTGACCACCGGAATCTCGGCGGCCGATCGCGCCACCACAATTCTGGCTGCTGTCGATCCTAAAACCCGGCCGCAGGACATTGCCCGGCCAGGGCACATCTTCCCCTTGAGGGCGAAGAATGGCGGCGTCTTGGTCCGTGCCGGTCAAACCGAAGCCAGCGTTGACGTTGCGCGCATCGCAGGTCTTTATCCCGCGGGAGTCATTTGCGAGATCATGAACGAAGACGGAACGATGGCCCGGCTTCCTGAGCTCAACGAGTTTGCCCGGACGCATAATCTGAAGATGATTACCGTCGCAGATCTCGTCAGATATCGCATCAGCAAAGAGACGCTGGTGCGGCGTGCCGTTGAGACCGATCTGCCGACGGTCTATGGACGCTTTCGCGCAGTCGCCTACGAAAACATCATCAACGGCGACGTGCATCTGGCCATGGTAATGGGCAATGTTGAGACGGAAGAGCCTGTGCTGGTGCGCGTGCACACGGAAAATGTCACCTGCGACATGTTTGGCTCGCTGATTGACGACACCGGTTTCCAACTTCATACCGCCCTGGAGAAAATCGCCGCCGCCGGGCAGGGAGTTGTTCTTTACCTGCGCCAACGCGAACACAGCCTGGACCTGGTGAACCAGTTGCGCACTTACTCGGTGATGCAGGAGAGGAAGATTGGCAAGCGTGAAGCAAGCCTGGAAACAGGTTACGGTGTGTCTCGCGATTACGGCGTAGGCGCGCAGATCCTTCATGACCTTGGGCTGCGTCGTATACAATTGCTGACGAACCATCCCCCAAAAGTTGCTGCTCTCGAGGGCTTTGCGCTGGAAGTTGTTGGCAACGTTCCGCTCGGTGAGCCGGCGCATCTCAAAGAGCCCGACTCGGAGGTAAAAAACTCCGAACAGGAAAAGAGAGGGCAACGCACCTAAGGCAGCTTGCCATCTGGCAAGATAGCGCAGCGACCACGTGTCCTGTTCTTCAAACTCTCTCGGTTCTCGGTTCAAAGTTCATTTTGAGCTATCGGATTTCCCTCTCCCTTTTGAACTACTTTGGTGCCGCTTCGGTGGCTGCCTGCTATGAGCGTAGACGATCCCAATAACGATTCGGGCAAAGAGTCGACGCGATCGCCGGGTCCTTCCTCAGAAAAAAAGGAGGAAATCCGCGACGCGCTGCAGTCGGAGACCGATGAGCCGCTTCCGCCCGAAGCTGAAGCTGCTGCAAACTTCGATGCCGAACGTCCGCATCCCGTCACCCCACAGGGTCGTCGCCGCCGGTTTCTAAACCGGCGCAACCTGGTGATTGCCACCATCGCCGGCGCAATCGGTATCGTGGCGTTGATTCTGCTCGTGTTTCTTAGTTACCGCCTGGGATATATAGACCGCTACGTCGCCGGCCAAATCAAAGACACGTTTGCGAAGTACGGCATCCGCGCGGAGATCAAAGAGTTTCATACCGCCTTCACTCCGCAAACGGTGGAGATGAAGGGGCTGGAGCTTTTCGACGCGCAAACCGGAGAAAGGCTGGGGAAGATTGATCGACTGCTGGCAACGGTCCGCATTGAAGATCTTTACGCCTTCAATCTGCAACGGAATATAAATCTCAAGGACCTCACGGTTGAAGGTTTTGAAGCGTGGGTCACCTTCGACGAGCAGGGTCGTTCTAATTTTCGCAACATCCACATCCCGCCGCCCGAACCTAACAAACGAATTCTGTTCGCCTATTCCACCGCACGAATCGAGATCAAGAACGGGGTTATTCATTACGGTGACGAGCGCCACGAAATTTCCGGAGAAGCTCGAAACCTTAACGCCACGATTCAACCAGATGACCCTTCTGCTCCGGCTGCAAGTTGGATGAACACGGTCACGCTCGCGCTCTCCAATTCGACGTTCACTTACGATGGCCGGCCCATCGACAACATCGACATTCAAGCGCGCGGACGCGTAAATCAAACTCGTGCGGAAATCCAAGAGCTTGTACTCAAGTCGCCGGTGGCCGAGGCGCGCCTGCAGGGAACGATGGACGACTGGCGGGCGCTTCGTTACCAGATGAATATCACTTCGTCGGTCGATCTCACGCAGCTTTCCGATGTGCTGCAACCCGGAGCGACGATGCGCGGGACCGGCAACTTCGCCGGCGTAGTTACAGGCGAAGGCGATCAATATCGAGTTGAAGGCACGATCAAGTCTGATGCGCTCGCCGCCGATGGCGTGCGGCTGCAGGGGTTGAACATCACCGCGAACGGCGCCGGGAAAGACAACACCTACAACATCAATGGGCGCGCGGTGGCGACGCTGTTGACCGCCGGCGATTTTCAACTCAATAACGTGCAACTGGTCGGTGGAGTGATGGGCACCGGATCAGATTTCCGTTGGGTCGGCGAACTTCGCGCAGCGGCGGAGAGAAGCTATGGCACAACTATCACGGGCCTGATTCTCCAGGACGCGCGCGCGGAGATGAACGACGGCGTTTTGACCGCGTCGTCCAGTCAGTTTAGTGCAGGAAGCTTGACGTCATCCGGCACGAGAGCAAATGGAATCACCGCGTCTGACCTGCGCTTACGTAGTGAAAACAACGTCACCACGGCAAGCGTTGCGAAGGCAAAGGCCGGAACCATCGTTGCTTCCGGAACAAAAATAAATGGCGTTACCGCCAACAACATCGACATTGCGAGTCGCGACGGCGTCACGAGTGTTTTAGTCAAAGACGTGCAAGTTGGTGCAACTTCGGCGGCCGGTGCGGAAATCGGGGCCATCAACATTGCAGGCGTGCGCTTGTCTGTACGGGGCGGTCGAGTTGAGGGCTCCACGGCTGATATCAATGCCGGCACGGTGAAGCTTGCCGACGGACAGGTTGATTCAGTGAAGCTTGCGAAGCCCGTGTTTGTTGTCGAGCCCTCGGGCCGGTATCGGGCCAGCGCTGACTTGAGCATCGGCGGCGGTGTGTTGGGCCAGATGGACATGGGCCAGGCAAGCGCACGGCTGGTCGCCACCAACACCGAAATCCAGCTCAACGATTTCAAAGCCGACATCTTTAAGGGAACAGCGAATGGAAACGCGCGAATCGCGATTGCTCGAGGAGGCACATCGCGGATTCAGGCGACCTTTGATGGGCTGGAGATTTCCGGGCCCTTCACCGCTTTCGCAGGAGCTGCCGTTCCACTAGCGGGACAGGCAAGCGGCAAAGTGGATCTGGCTTTTCCTGGTACCGACTTCAAGCTCGCTTCCGGAACGATCAACACGACGTTAACGGCTGAAGATTTGGGAGCGGACACCGGGCGCGTTCCCATTTCTGGTGTCGTCGCCGTGCGCGCGAATCGTGGTCTGTTCGAAATCGATCAAGTCGACCTGCAAACCCGGGCTACCAGGTTGAAGGCGACGGGACGGTTTTCTTTCGAGGGTGATTCGAATCTTAATGTTGACCTCAACTCCTCCGACGCGTCAGAGCTTCAGGCAGTTTTGATCTCCTCAGGACTGCTTACCGAAGCTGATGAACAGATGCGCAGCTACGGCATCACTCTGGAGGGGGCGTTGGCTTTCAACGGAAGCGTAAGAGGCAGACTCAGTTCGCCTGATCTTGACGGCCAGGTGTCCCTGGGTTCGCTCCTGATTAATGGACGAGATCTTGGTTCGCTCTCGGCGGCGCTGAAGATGACCGCCGCGGAGTTGAGAATCGAAGATGGCCGGTTGACCGAGAGAGACGGAGGTGGGATGCAGTTTACGCTGGATGCGCCACGCACCGGTGAGGACAACATCACGCTCAATGCTACGCTCGACCGCGTCAACGCCGGCAGTCTTCTCGCTGCGCTGCTGCCAAAAAATAGACTCACTCCCGAACAGATAGCGGCCACACAAGCGGATGCCTCGGGTCAGATAAAAATTACAGGCATACCAGGGAAGATGGTTGGCAGCGCCGATTTACGTCTGGGGCCGGGCATGCTAGCCGGCGAACCTCTCGAGAGCGCCGTTGCTCGTGCCACCTTTAGCGGTTCCCAAGTCACGCTCGAGAGCATCGATGCGCGGCTTGCTGCCGGACACATCGTCGCCAGCGGCAACTACAACACTACCAGCAAAGACTTCGACTTCCAGGGTCGCGCGGAGGGTGTGCAGCTGAGCCGGCTTATGGCGTTCACGAACAAACCAGGAATGGGAACGGTCAGCGGAATCGCTAATTTCAACGCGCACATAGTTGGCAACATGTCGAAAACGAACTTCGCTGACTATCAAATTACTTTTGACGGCGAAGGAAAAGACGTAGTCATCAATGGCCGGCCCGCCGGCACGCTGGCGCTCGTCGGAAGAACTGAGAACAAGCAACTTAATATCACGCTCACTTCCGGGCTTCTTGGCCCAACACCGCAAGTCGTGTCAGCGCAAATAAATCTTGGCAGCGAGCGCCTGGCTGCGAATGTCGAGACCCGGCTCGACAATGCAGACCTCACCAGCATTCTGGCGATGGTAATGCCGCAGGCGGGAGTGAAGCTTACCGGCCGCGCAAGTGGAACGATTAAAGCCACCGGCAATTTACTTGATGAGGATGGATACTTTGCCGCCGACGGCCTCCAGGGCACCGCAGAGTTTTTCGAGCTCAACTTCAGAGTTGAAGACGTTCAACTGAACGCCACGACGCCGCTCATCGTGCGTTTCTCGCCGAGCGAAATCACTTTCGAGAAGGCGCAGTTTACCGGACCAGGAACAAACATCTCTCTGGCCGGGACTCTCGCGGTGGGCGCATCCGGCCGGCAGAATCTTAATGTTGACGGACAGCTCAACCTGCGGGTTTTGAATGGCCTCTCGCCTGACTTTTTCTCTTCCGGAACAGCAGAGGTTGCCGTCCGCGTCTCAGGCAGTTACGAGCGGCCGCGGCTCAATGGCACCGCCTCAATCAATGGAGGCTCATTCGCTGTTCTGATAGGCAACGAGCGATGGCAGGTTTTGAATGTGAAGTCAGTAGTCCGGTTCAATGCGAATCAGGCCCAAATCGAATCCATGACAGGCACACTCGGCGGCGGACGTGTCTCGGCAACCGGAGGCGCGTTGCTCGAAGGCTTTACGCTTTCGCGTTTCCTGTTCAACGTCCACGGTGATGATGTGACTGTGCCGATTCCGGAAAACTTCCGTACGACTGCCGATATCGACCTGGAGATCAGAGGGAGTGCGCGCGAGCAACTGATTGGTGGTGTCATAAACGTACGTCGCACGGAATACACGGAGGACATCGAAATCGCCGACCTGATCAACTTCCGCGCTGAGGAGTCGATCGAAGAGGGTGGGGAAGGCGCGCTGGCCCGAACAGCACTGTTCAGCGATTTGAGAATTGAAGGACGCAACGCGCTGGTGGTCAGAAACAATCTGGCAGACCTGGTCGGCTCAGTTTCTTTGCAACTCAATGGACCGGTGAAAGACCCTGTAATCTCGGGAAGAATTACGGCCACCAGCGGGACTCTCAACTTCCGCAACGATCGTTACGAAATTACCAGGGCCCTGGTTGACCTGCCGCCGCAACGTGGCGCCGAACCGCTTATCAACATCCAGGGTGAATCGCAGATTCGCGGTTATCGCGTCACCGTTGGCCTCGCGGGTCCGCTCTCGCAACCACAAGCGATCATCAGTTCTGACCCTGCGTTGCCGCAGGCGGATGTGGTTTCGCTGATCACGACTGGTCAGCTTGCCACCGGCGATACCAGCGCCTCCGTGCTTTCTCAATCCGGTCTTGGCACCGCCACCAGCCTTCTTACCGATGCAATAATCAACGCGCCGGTACAACGGGCGACCAGCAGACTTTTCGGGCTTAGCCGGTTTGAGATTAATCCGACACTTGGTGGCCGTGGATCTTCGCCGGCAGCGCGGCTAACTCTCGGCAAGCGTATTAACAAAGACCTCACCTTTACCTATTCGACAAACGTTGGGTCCGATCCCAATATGATTTTCGCCGTTGAGTATCGCGTTTCGGACAAGCTGTTTTTCGTAGCGCAATATGAACAGGCATCGACGCGTAAGCTAACGTCGCACAGCGACAACTTCAGTTTTGAGGTTCGGTTTAGAAGACGATTTTGAGCATGGGTGTGGCACATTCACGGGTTCATTGTTCTAGTCCGCGTAGCGGACGGCTTAAAATAGCCCAGCCCCGACAACTCGGGGCTGGGTTGTTCGAACCTGATATCGCAGAGTTCGTCGCGGCTTCGCCGCCCGATGTGCGGCGGTGGCTTTGCCCCGCCGCAAGCGTCTCTGAATAGTCGGGGCTATGCCCCAGATCCGGGGCACAGCCCCAACATGGATAGTTGGCGGCCTGACGGAAGGGCGTAGCCGCTTCCGCACATCGGGCGGCAAAGCCGCGAGGAAACGCTCGCCTCCAAAAATCAAAGTTACTTTGATAATTCTGA
>DASQKG010000298.1:0-7595 GCA_035630655.1 Pyrinomonadaceae bacterium | reverse complement strand
CATTCGTCGCTTGAGCCGCTGCTGTTCTTGCTGTTCCGGCGTCCCGTAATCGGACTCCTGTCGCTGATTGTATTGATCGATCAAGACCTGAGGGTTACGCAACAATTCGCTCACGGCTTGCCAGACGAGTGCGCTGGACAGCAACATGGGTTACGCCAGTGGATAATTTCGCGGTTCTGAGGCGCTTTTGGTGAAGCTGGCTAAAAGCCAGCGCCTCACCCGTCGCTTCCACTTCAAAATATCTCTCGTCGCCTAGCGGGGCGCTGATTTTCGTCTTGGTACTGGAATCTTGATAAGCATAGCGTCAAATAGTCCGCCGTTATACGCTTTTTGCAGCGAACTGGTTGTTTGGAGATTTCGTGAACCTGTCAGTCCGGTAGCCCAGACGCCTCCGCCCGGCGCAGGCGCTATCCCTTCCAAAAAATCCCTTCCGTTACCTCCCACATAACTCGATAATAACAGCAATGACCCAGTCGGATTTATCACGCTGACAAAGCCATCTCCATCTCTAAAGTTATCTCCTTCTCTATCTCCACCGCCATAGGCAGTTTGTATCGCGTTTGCCGTCGGAAGATCCAACGAAAAGGTCATTCCGACAACCCACGCATTGCCATCCCGATCGATTGTAATGTCGCCTCCATCATAGCCGCATGAGTCATACCCGCTTCCACCAAGGTAAGTGGAATACAACATCCTGGTTCCTGTTGCATTGAACTTCGTTACGAATGCGTCAGTCTCTCCTTTGTAGCGACGCTGTAGAGCGTTCGTGGTGGTAGGAAAGTCCACAGAATCAGATCCGCCTGCGAGATATGGCCTTCCAGCCCGGTCAACAGCCACGCCCCAAGCCTGGTCTTCGCCCACGCCCCCTATGAGAGTTGAAAACCTATAACTCAAATCAGTGCACCTCAGCTTGGTTAAAAATGCGTCCTGTCTTCCGTTCAGCTTCTTTTGTAGCGCCGCGTGCAGAGGAAAATCCACTGATTGGGTAAACCCAGAGATGAATAGATTGCATGAATCATCAAGGGCGATTCCCGTGACTTTCTCCACCTCTTTGCCGCCGATATATTTTGCCCGCAGGGTTGACGGCTGATCGAGATTCCAGACGGCGACAAATCCGTCTCCATGGCCTGAATTCTTGTTTGAGCTTCCTTTTTCAATTCCAGGCAGATCATTTGACCACGTCGTCCCCGCGAGATAGACATTACCTGCCTTATCCAGCGCTAGCGCATTGCCCTGATCAGTGTCGCTGCCGCCAAAAAATGTTGAGTATTCAATTTCGCCATTGGCCTTGAGCTTCACTAGAAAGGCGTCACTTTTGCCACCGATATACTCGCGCTGCAACGCGTTGCTGGTAGTTGGGAAGTCGGAAGACTCAGTAAATCCGACAACGTATGCGTTGCTATGTTGATCCACTTCGATGCGAATTGCGCCATCCCATTTACTCCCCCCCAAACGGGTCGTGTAAATCACTTTTCCGGCCACCGGGTCGATTTTTGAGACGTAAGCATCCATCCGATCAGCATCTTGAGAGTTATCCCGTTGTTTGGAACCGGGAAAATCGTTCGACGTAGAATGACAAGCCAAATAGACACAGCCATCAGCGTCAACGGCAATGTCATCACAGTCATCAACGTCACTGCCGCCAAAGCAAGACAGGAAGCGGAAAGGCACAGCCTTGGCGCTTGAGATCTGCTTATCAGGGAGAGGTAATTGGCCGGTGGTAGCTGTTCCCGATCTTAAGTACATGAAGCTCAGTACAAGGATTGCAAAAATGATGAATGCAGTTTTGATCTTCATAACCCCGCGTAAAGACGAGCGCCTAACTCTGCCGACAATTTTATATGGCTTAGAATAAACCATTTCTCAAATGGCAACCAATCATCCTCATGCTCAATCAGCACTCAACATCTCAGGCCACACGCAAATTCTCCGATTCATCCGGATGCGTGAAGGACTCGCGACCGTAACAAGGCAAAGCCTGCGCGACCGAACATCATCCGCTTGATCATTTTGAGCCGATTCACACTCCCTTCGACCTGTCCATTGCTCCAGTCATAGGTCATCGCGGCTCGAACCGCCGATTCATCCTTCATCAGTCCAGTGGAAAAACTTTGCAGTTCCTTCAATCCGCTCTGCTCGACGCAGAGGCGCCACTGATCGAACCTATCCGCCTGCTTGCCGACCAGCAGCGATTGAAACTCCTTCACCAGTTTCAGACCGGAACTGATTTCGGGACTCAGTCTCTGAAGCTCGCGCACATATTCCTTCTGATCCGGTTCCAGATCTTCTGGCTTCAGCAACCACCATACGGCTTGGCGAGGGGCTGGCGCATCGAAATCACGCAAAGACTCAAGCCGCTGATAGCGAACAGGAAGTTGGTCTTTCCATGAACGCAGGAGCCGGCGCACCGTCGCGCTGCCGCCTCGATAGCCCTGGGCTTTGATTTCTCGATAGAGCAGCGCCGCGTTACGACAGCCTTCCTGAAATCGCTTCTTCAGGTACTCAGCATAAGGCTCCGTCGTCTGACTGCGCGGCGGATAGGCTACTCTCTCGGGGAACGTTTCCGCGCAGATGAACTTCCGCACCGTCTCGCGGCACATGCCGGTTCGGCGCGCGATCTCGTGGTTGGACAACCCGAGCCGTTTGAGTCTCCGGCATTCTTCATACCTGGCCATACGTTCGGCGCGGTTCTGATCACGTCGCTGCGATGGCGTGGGTGGTTTCTTCGGCATCCGCTCCGGTAACGCTTCCAGCAACCCTTCCGCCAGCAGCATCATTTCCGTCTGTCGGCGTGGGCTGACTTCCAGCGCAGCCTCTCGTAAAGCAGATGAATGGCGCCGCGCCAGATTTTCAAAAGACTCCACCAGATTCTTGATCAAGTGAAATCGATCCGCGACTTGAACTGCCTGTGGGGAGCCTTTGGTCGCGCCGTCCGCATACGCCAGGGCTCGATCCCGGGTGATCAATTCCACTTCCGGATGGGATTTCAGCCAGCCTTCGAGCGTAGATCCTTCACGATCGGGCAGCAAATCAATCACGCGATGTCGTTCCAGATCTACCAGAATCGTTCCGTATCGCTGCCCCTTACGAAAGGCGAAGTCGTCTACACCAAGAATGCGGACGTGCTCTGCTTTGCCTACAGGTTCGTCATAGATACGGCGCAGCAATGTCCGGGCAGACGATGATAGGTAAAGGTCGGAAGCCAGTCTCTCCCCGGCGCGGCCTCCCAAAGCAAAGCCGATCGCCGTCAGTGATTTGTTGAATCTGGCGGTCTTGCGGCCGTATGGCGGCGGCGCCTCGGGCAGGCGCTCACAAAAGATTCGCTGTCGGCACTCACTGTTATCGCAGAAGAATTTCCGCGTCTGCAGTTCCAGCCGGACGGTGATCTCTCCCCATGGTAGATCGTTTATACCTCGTTGATATTGGCTATGGACACGGGCCGAAAGTTGCTGACATTCGGGACAAGGGACCCGAGGTCTACTCGTTGTGACAACCAGGGTAATTGCATCGGTCTGAGGGATGATCTTTTCCAAAGATAGGACCGCCGGATTAGGGAGGAGGGTTTTCATCCCGCCGTTATAATTCCCGATCGCCCTTCACCAAAAGCGCCTCAGAACCGCAATGTGAGCTTTCGGTGCGCCGGACAATGGGCGCCAACGCGCCGAAAGCTCACAATCTATTGAATTCGCTCGCTGACGACTGCTGCGCTCCTTCCATAATACGGCTGGAGTTGAAGCATGGTCAGTACGAGCAAATTGACCATGTACACTGCAAGTTTGACCCTCCAGTCACCTAAAGGGATGAAGTTCCCGAGCAAAGAAGCCCAGTAACCAAGACATAGATTCTTGGTTATTAGGCTTTGGTTGTGAAACAAGTGGGAGAACTGAGCGGAAAGTGTCTGTGTTTGCATAAATCCCCTTTGCGTTACGTAGCGCACCACTGCGCTACGGCAGCAAGGTAGACGAAACATGGCGGCTAGTATGCAGGAAAAAATCAGGCTGATTTTTCCCACAGGCTTTTTGTGGGCTCCGTAGGTGAGAGGAGATACTATCACTTACGCAATGTCAGACCGATCAGAGATGCTGTGGAATGGATGGCTTCGTAAACAGTGGAACGGTCAAGACCTGATCCGCCGTCATACCTCTCAGCGATTTCAGTGTCGGAAAGAGTTTTACCTTCAGCTTGCGGGATGTGAAAGTCCACAAGCCAGAAGTAGTGCATCCCCGCACGTTTTTTCCGCGCCGGGCGAATTTTTCGTGACTTAGCATTATTTTCTTGATGAACGCGGTAGGCGAGAAGAGTCGCGTTCAAGGACTCGTTCAGCCTCTTTTTATAAGAAGCCCAATCCTCCGCATCAACATGCCAAGCGAAAAACTCGAATTTAAAATGGCGTTCTGGATCGCCTCCAATCAAGGGAACGCGCTGCTCGCAACGCCAATTATCAGGTTGGTCAGACTGTGACCATTCATAGAGTGTTGCCAAGATATGGTCAAGACACCATTCATCAGTTAACCGAAAGCGCTCAGCCCAGTTCAAAATTGCTTTTTTCAGCGATAGCGACCTGTCTAGGTATGGACGAGGCGCTAAAGCCTTCCAATCTATATTACTGAAAGCAGTCCAGCTCCAAACAAAATAATTGTATGAATGAGGTGCTTGAGGATCGAATGGGGCAGTGTCCCCAAGTCTTTTGTGAATGGCTTGATTAAGAGGCAACCCGCGATCTGGACGAAAGAGCGCGCGATGAAGAGGCCAAACATCTCGACGCAACGATTCAAGCACATCGGGACGATGCTTTTTGATTGTTCGGAAAAAAGATGCTCTTGCATCCTGCCTTGAATTTGGTTCGGGTCCACTAACGCAAGAGTTCGCAAGTTCGACCTCGTCTAAGCTTTGATGGATTGCTCTCTTCATTCTTTTCATGGGTTCTCTTCGTATACAGATGCGCCAGAGGCTAATTCACCGTGTCGTTGCGGTAATGTGGCACAGGTGAGAAAAATATATGCGCCATGCCGCGTTGCCGCAAGGACACGAAGTAATAGCATGGGCCATCGCTGTGTGTGTCTATAGGTTTTCCAAAGGCGTCGGTGGTGAACTCTTCTGAAGGTTTCTATTGGCCGGTGGCATGTTTCAGAATCCAATCGCCGATGGTCTTCAAGGCGACTGGCGCGAAGGTCTCTTCGATCTTCCCGTATTCGCTGGGCGATCCGGTCTCACTTGTCTGAAACAGGTGATTGAGCCTGGGCATGCGTACAACAGTCACATCTTTATTGCCTGCGGCTTTGAGCGTCGATTCGATCTCGCGCAGGTTCTCGGTGACCGGCACTTGCATATCGTTTTCGCCGTTGAGCGCCAGCACTGGGCATTTCACCTTTGCCAACGCTTGGCGCGGGTCACAGGTTAAAAAGTAGCGAAACCAAGGTGACAAGGCCTGTTTGATCTGGGCTTCCGCAGCTTGTCTAGCTTTGGGCTTCTCGGCTTCGCTCGCGCCGGCCACCCGTTTGTCGAATTCCTCGCGCAGCTTCTTCTCCACCACGGCGCTGTCTTTCTCCTGTTTCAGGATGGTGAATATCATCTCTTGAGTCGCGCGTTGCCTGGCCAGGGCGTCGGCGCCCGCGCCGCTTGCTTTGAAAATCAGCGCGCTTTGCAAATAGAGGATCTCTTCGCCGGGCAGACCCGGACCGGCCAGCAACACGATAAACGCCACATCGTTCGATTGCGCGGCGACCATCGGCGCGATCAGGCCGCCTTCGCTATGGCCGATTAAACCGATCTGTTTCGGATTGACCTCTTTACGGCCTTTGAGAAATTCAATTCCGGCCAACACGTCGGCGCCAAAATTTTCGCTCGTCGAATTCGGCACGCTGCCGGTCGAACCGCCAACGCCACGATCATCCACACGCAGCACGGCGACGCCTTGTCGCGTCAAATAGTCAGCCAGCACTAGAAACGGCTTGTGTCCGAGCAACTCTTCATTGCGATTCTGCGCGCCTGAACCAGTGATCAGAATGACGGCCGGGAAAGTAGATTTGCCACGCGGAAGCGTCAACGTGCCCGCCAACTTCACACCGTCGCGCCTATTTTCGTAACTCACATCCTCTTCGTCATAAGGGTAAGGCGGCTTCGGTTCCTGCGGGCGGTTCGGCGCTGTGGGTTTAGCCACGCGTTTCAAGATCAATGGGAAAGAAGCTCCGCCTTGGCTGAATTGCCCCGCAATCTCGGAACGTTCTTTGTTGAGTGTCCCATCGAACGCCACCAGCAACCGTTTCATCTCGAAATGGACGGCGTCGTCATTCAAGCTGATGACATCCACCGGCAGGTCGGTCGCGCCTTGATCCAAGCTATCGAGCTTTGCAGCAAGCGCGCCATCCGCCGCTTTCGCCACTTTGAGCGCCAGGCGCAACTTCATCGCCCCGACATCTAACGCGCCTTCCCATACGCCCTCCAGGTTTGAGCCGGGCGTCGCATTAGGAGTTGGCGCCTGTGTGTTCTGCCGCGCTTCCGCTTTCTTCGCTCCTGGCGCTAACGCAAAAACAAAGGCCAGCGTGATTAGGCTTAGGGTAGAATGTTTTCTCATGGTCATCATAACGCCGATCTCATCCACACCTTGGCGCGCTGATCATATAGCATTTATCCTGGATTTCCACTCTGTATATTGAACATGCCATATCCAATGATGGGCCCGATGACGGTCATCTGAGGGGGTAGGCAGCGCCACGATATACCTTCTTCCAATTAGCGTAGAAATATTCAGGCAAAGCCCTCAATGCGCATTGGGCCTGCAGGCAAAATGAGAGCGAGCGGGGTAACAACTCCGATCACGATACCGCGTCTGCGAAGATTTCTTTATCAGTGTGCCTTCGGCTGGCTGGCGCATTGTGGGCTTTCGATGGGCGGGCGCCCATTTCATCCTGGCCCACCGAAAGCTCACCCAAGCACTGGTTAATTGACGCGATGTAGTGGCTTTCTGCGACTCAGAGTCACGCTGATCGCCCCCACAATCCCTCCAATTATTGCTCCTGACGCCGCCTCCTTTATTCCGAGAGCGCGCACGATGATGTAAACGGCGATTCCGGCGATGGCGCCGATAACGATTCCGACAAGCAAAGCTTTGAATTGAATATTGGCTGAGCTCATGGTTTCGACCTCTCTCAATTTTTCTTGGCCTTCGCTGTTTTGGAGCCGGCATGAGGCTCGCGCCTGGGTTTCGGTTTTACGTCCGAATCTTTCACTATGTCGCCGACAGGCGCTCTATTGATGTCGGGATGGCTGACCACGGCCTTGCTTGCCTTGCAGACCCAGCGGTTATTTTCCGCGTCTCTCGTGACCTCTTTGTCCTTGCACACGTTTTCGCACTTCCCGAAAGTGCTGCTCTCCGCCGTGTCGACGCGTTCGCAATTTTTACCGGCGACGTCCTGCCCCTGTTTTTTATCAAAGGCCAGCGCCGACGCAGGCGCTTGCGATGAGATCAAGGCCGCCGCAAGCAACAAAACTGCGCCGGCGGCCGCGAACAGTGTTTTGAAATTCGTAGTTTTCATATTTTCCTCCGTCTTCTCTCATGTTTAGTCGAAGGTATGGCGACACTTCAACCGTATATT
>DASQKG010000297.1:0-24218 GCA_035630655.1 Pyrinomonadaceae bacterium | reverse complement strand
TTCTCGGAGGCTGGCGTATTTCCAAACAGCGAAGTGCTTCATGAGGCGACTGAGAAGTTTTCGCCAGACGGCCTTTACGGGAAATGGTTTTCAGTGGCGATGATTGCCGTTTGCGCGTTGTGGCTGATTGCGGCGTGGATGAAAGATCGCCTAAAGATCACGAGGCACAACGCCGTCAGTCTCGGCGAAACCTAGGGCCGAATAGTCCAGCTACAAAAAGGGCGGAACCGGTAAACCGGCCCGCCCTTTTTTTGTAGGCGGTCCCTACCTTCCAGCGTCCACTTTAAGCTGAGGTCGCTTCACGACTGTCCGAGACAGTATTCTATGGTCTGACCTGAATGTTCCCCGACTCAATGGTATTCATGGGGAAGTCTCCAAGTACATTGCCCTGGCAGAGCTGAGGGTCGCCCGTGGTATTTGGGTCCTCATCAAAAAAGAACGCGCTGCTAATTTTGTCGTTTTCCCTTCCCGGTTCACCATTGTCCTGCACCGAGAAATAGACGGCGTCAACAAGATTGGGATCATTGGTCCTCCTCGTTGTACCGCCAAAGAAGACAACATTTCCGATTACCTGCATGCAGGTAATATCAATCTTGAGTTGGTAGTTATTACCATTCGCCCCCTCGAAAGCAGGGTTATGTAGCATCGCCTGACCCTTGACCGTACCATCCGAAGCAACTCTTGCGCTAAAAGAAAACTGCCTCCTGACGGCGTCACCATTTTCATTAAGGACAAGCAACGTGCCGTGGCCGCTTGCAGATTGCGCGGAGGCCGAGGCGGCCATGCCTAGCACTCCGAAAGCCGCAAGGAGCAATGGTAGAAAAGGAATCCTGGTTATTCTTAACATTAGTTGACCCTGCCATGGATCGTTGTTAATTGTGAAAAAAGGCGAGAGACTGCGCTCTCGCCTTTCCCTCTGTGTGAAGGCAATACTGCCTTCAGGTTGTTAGTCGCGACTACTTGCCAGTATTTACAAACTGCATGCAGTCGCCCTGGTTCTTAAAGGTGCGCGGCGAATTGAAATTCTGCCACCCATCGTTTTTGCATTGATTGCCGTTGGTTGGAGGTCCCACGGCGACGTCTTCGTCGCCATTAAGGGTGCAGTCTCCAATCGTAATCGCGTCGAAGTACAGCTGCCCCGGATAGCCATCCTCTACTACCGAACCGCTTAGGATCTGATAGTTAGGATGTGATGCCGCCAAGAATGCTTCCATCGCGTCCCAGGTCAACGTCATACCGCCGCCGCCCTGCGAAAGATCCCAACGGCCCACGTTGTCGGTCATGTCATTGAAGTCCCAGGCGCCCGTCACGCAGCCGCCGCCAAAGGGCAAGTGACCGATGTATCCGAAAGCGTTGAAGTCGCGGTCTCCATCTCCATCGCTGTCGATCGCAAGCTGAACACGCGGCGACCCGGCCGTGCACGTACGGGGCGCAACCAGGTAATATTTCAGGCTAACCTGATTATCTATCTCCTCCGCTTGAGTACCAGCTGGGAGCGTTTTACTCACGCCACCCGATCCCTCGCTACCGTCAATTGAGATCACTTCATTGCCGGCATTTTCAGGGTCGGTGCCCTGCTCTGCACTACCGAAGAGTGTGAACAGGCACTCGCCATTAGCTGAGACAGTGAAAGCGGAACTCGCAAAAACCGCCATGCCCACCAGGGCCAGTACTAGTAAGAACTTTTTCATCATGTTTCTGAGCATCCTTTCGAATAGTTAGTAAGGTCGTGAGTCTCGAGGGGCGTAGCGGACCTACACCACGCCGCCGTCGAGTAAAAACACGACCGATCAGTTGCAAAATTTGAGGGCTTGATTACGAGAGATGTACCGGACGGATAAAAGTATTGCAGCCACCTTGTTCTCATGACACCCTTCGCATTCCCGTTCCCGCGTTGGAAACAGTTATGTGAAACCCTTGTTCGTTCGAGGCGAAGAATCTAGCGACAGGTGCTGCGGCTGTCAAGACCCGCTGACGAAAAAATTGTGCAGACTTTATTGAGAGTCGTTGAAATCTTTACGAACGTGTTTCAAGATGTGCCGGGATGTGTTTAGCTTTTTAGAACTGCTTCGAAAGTTCGCGCTTGAGAAGCTTTCCTGTCGGTCCCTTGGGAATCTCTTCGACAAAGTGAATGCTCTTTGGGCATTTAAAATCGGCAAGCCGCTCGCGGCAAAACAAGAGTAGATCTTCTTCAGTTACTTCTCCGCCCTCCTTGAGGACGATAAAGGCAGCTACCTCTTCGCCGTAAAGCTCATCGGGTATGCCGATTGTTGCCGCTGCGTCGACTGCGGAATGCTGATACAACACTTCATCGATCTCGCGTGGGTAGATGTTTTCTCCACCGCGAATGATCATGTCGCTTTTGCGATCGACGATGTAGAAGAAACCATCCGCATCGCGGTAACCAACGTCGCCCGTGTGAAACCAGCCATTGCGAAACGCAGTTGCGGTTGCCTCGTCGTTTTTATAGTAGCCCTTGAGGATGTTTTCGCCGCGCAAGACGATTTCCCCCAACTCACCATTCGCGACTTCTTTGTCATCATCGTCCACAACTCGCATGTCATTGCCGATAGGCATGCCACATGAACCAGGTCGCCGCCGCTCGTCTGGCGGATTGAAAGTAGAACGACAGGTTGATTCGGATAGACCGTAGCCTTCGATGACGAGGCAGTTAAAAGTCTCTTCAAAGCGTTTTAGAATTTCAGCGGGCACGGGTGCCGAGCCACACATTGCAAATCTCAATTGATCAGTCTTAAGGACTTGCGGGACTCCCTCCGGATACGTATGCAACAACATGGATAGCATCGTGGCTACTGACCCGAATGAGGTGATCTCATAATCAGAAATGATCTGCCAGAAGCGTGACGCGGAAAATTTCGGACTGACCACGGTTGACCCACCAGCAAAGAGCGCCGACATAGTTGTGACCGATACGGCGTTCATGTGAAACAGCGGCATGATCGTGAGGAGTCGATCTTCTTTTGTGAATCCGAGCCACTCGCTTATCTGCCGGGCGTTCGCAATCAGATTGCCGTGCGTCAGCAAGCATCCTTTCGGTTTTCCTGTAGTACCCGAGGTGTAGATGATGATCGCTTCGCTATCGAGATTGACGTTCGACAGACTCGATTCTTTGCCTCCTGCTTGCTGCGGGAAGTCTTCAGTCGCAGCGCGTTCGTCGTCAAAACGGATAACACTTTGCAGACTCGGCAATTCCTTCCTGATGCTCTCGATCTTGGGCAGGAAATCGGAATGGACCAATAGTGCCTTTGCTTCCGAATCGGAGATCACGTAAGAAATTTCGTGAGCTTTGAGGAGTGAATTGATTGGCCCAGCCACAGCTCCCAGCTTCCAACATGCAAAGTAAGCGATGATGTATTCAGCGCTATTTGGCATCAAGAGACCTACAGCGTCTCCTCTGCCTATGCCGCTCGCGGTCAACATTCGCGCGGCGCGGTCTACAGCCTTGGCAAACTCTGTGTAACTAAACCGTCGACCATCTGCTTCAGAAAAAAGAAAGTGCTTGTCAGGCGAGTGGGTCACGCGTTGCGAGAGCAGTTCCGGCAGATTATTGGGTGATGATTGTGCACTCATGTATGTAACTTGTTTGCACTGTTAAAAACGGGGTCTCAAGTTATATAACATGGAACGGTTACGTGAGCGATCCTTTATGAGCGATGCACAGTCGCGGAGCGATCTCATTAACACCGTGGCTTCAGCCCGGTGATCTGGATGGATCCGAGCGACTGTGAACCGTTTCCAACGGTTTGTCGTGTTCCGCCCAAAAGCGTTAAAACGGTTTCCAGATGTTCTCGGGCTGCCTAATCACCGGGCTGAAGCCGCGGTGCTAATAGGATCGCTTCGCTTGATAGAGATATCTTTCAGGTGCAAGCGCCCTTTTTGCTTTTGGCTAAGAGCCACATGGTATCCGGTTGAACTGTCCCAGTGAGACTAACCACGGAGGAAACAGCCGCTGTGATATATTACAAACGCGCTTTTCATTGAGAACAACCTGCGGTTTGGCAAACTAATCCATGGATACCTATCGAAACTTCATTGACGGCAAATGGATTGAATCCACTTCGTCGCGCACCGTCTCAAACATCAACCCTGCAAACACCGATGATGTAATCGGGACAGTAAAACAGGCGACTCGCGAGGAAGCGAAACGGGCAGTTGAATCGGCAGCGGAGAACTTTCCCAAGTGGCGCGCCACGCCCGCACCGGCGCGCGGTCGAATTGTTGCGCGTGCAGCGAGGCTGTTGGAGGAACACAAAGAGGAGTTGGCCCAGATTCTCACGCGCGAAGAAGGCAAGACGATCGCTGAGTCGCGCGGTGAGCTGCAACGGTCGATCAATGTGGCGGAGTTTTGCGCAGGCGAATCACGGAGGATGAACGGCGAGACAATCCAATCCGAGTTGCCTTCAAATTTTGCCTACACGATCAAACAGCCGCTTGGCGTAGTGGCCTGCGTAACGCCTTGGAATTTTCCGGTCGCGATTCCGGTGTGGAAGATCGCGCCCGCATTAGTTGCCGGCAACACCGTCGTTTTCAAGCCGGCAAGCCTGACTCCGGCGACGGCGGTGCGCATCGTGCAAATCTTCGAGGAGGCCGGCATTCCCCCCGGTGTTTTGAATTTGGTGCTGGGCTCGGGTTCCGAAGCGGGTGATGAAATCATAAATCACCGGGCGGTGAAGGCAGTTTCGTTTACCGGCTCAAATGAAGTTGGCATTCGTCTGTACGAGGAAGTTTCCCGGCGCGGTGGGAAGGTTCAGTGTGAAATGGGCGGCAAGAATCCGGTGGTTATCCTGGAAGATGCCGATATCGACCTGGCCGTCGAATCAACTGCCCAGGGTGGATTCGGATCGTCAGGTCAACGTTGCACGGCCACCAGTCGCGCGGTAGTAGTCAACGCTATTGCCGACGAATTTGTTGAGCGCCTGGTAAAGCGTGCGGAGTCGATGCGCATAGGTGACGGCATGAATCCAAACACGGAAATGGGACCGAGCGTGGACGAGAGCCAGTTTAAGACTGTGCTGAAGTATGTCGATATTGGACGCGAAGACGGCGCGAAGCTGATGTACGGGGGCGGACGCGCCACGGGCAATGGTCTCGACAAGGGTTTCTTTGTTCAGCCTACAGTCTTCGATCACGTGACACCAGATATGCGCATCGCCCGAGAAGAAATTTTTGGACCAGTCGTGTCGGTACTTCGGGTAAAAGACTTTGATGAGGCCATGCAGGTGGCCAACGACACCGAGTACGGGCTCTCTTCGTCGATCTTCTCAAACGACGCCGCGCGCATCTTTCGTTTTGTCGACGAGATCGAGACCGGCATGACGCATATCAACTCACCGACGACCGGTGGTGAGGCGCACATTCCATTTGGAGGAATCAAAGGCACTGGGATTGGAGATCGTGAGCAAGGATCCACGGCACTCGACTTCTACACGGAGTTAAAGGTCGTTTATGTTGACTACACGGGACGTAAACGCGAAGGGAATCTTTATTAGGTGGAATGAACTATGAGAAGCGTAAAGTACACATTCTGGCAGGATGGCGACTTCTTTCTTGGTTACTGGAATGAATTTCCGGACTATCTGACGCAAGGAAATTCCAAAGGCGAACTTCTGGAGAACTTGAAAGACCTGCTCAGCGATCTTGAATCAGGTGATGTCCCTTACATCAGGAAGGTCGAGGAGATGGCTGTCGCGTAATGAAACGCCGCGATCTCATCAAGACACTTGCAGACATGGGATGCGTGTTGGTGCGCCATGGAGGAAAGCACGATTGGTACTTGAACCCCAGAACGAAACAATCCCAGCCAGTTCCCAGGCATAACGAAATAAATGAGTTTCTCGCAAAGGCAATCATCAGAAAGCTAAAAGCCGAAACGACATCATGAGTACTGCTGAAACGAAAACCACGCCATCCGAAGCCGTCCGAAAGCACAAAGAGTATCTCTTCCCTGCCGTTGGTACTTACTATCAGGAGCCGGTCGCGCTGGTTCGTGGTGAGGGAAAATATGTCTGGGACGACCAGGGCAACAAATACCTTGACTGTTTTGGCGGCGTTTTGACGGTTAGCGTGGGCCACGCAAATCCCAAGGTCACTGAAGCAATCGTCAAACAAGTCCAAACGCTCACACACACTTCAACCCTCTACGCCAATCAGCCCCAATCGGATCTGGCGGAAAAACTTCATCAGATTACGCCGGGCCGTTTGAAGAAATCGTTCTTCACAAATAGCGGAACTGAAGCCGACGACACTGCCGTCCATGCTGCAAAGATGGCGACCGGACGTCATGAGATAGTTGTCTTGCGTCATAGTTACAGTGGTCGGTCGGCCACCGCTCTTTCGGCGATGGGACACGCGCCCTGGCGGCCGCTGCCGGCACAGGTCGCCGGCTTTGTTCATGCTCGCGCACCGTATTGCTATCGCTGTCCGTTTAAGCTCACTTACCCGGAGTGTGGACTTGCGTGCGCAAACGATATTGAAGAACTGATCATGACGACCACCACCGGCGAGATCGCAGCCTTCATGGCTGAACCGATTCTGGGCGTCGGTGGCTTTATAGTTCCGCCGCCGGGTTACTTCGAACGCGCGGTAGAAATCGCTCGAAAGCATGGTGGATTGTTTATTGCCGACGAAGTACAAACCGCGTGGGGACGCACCGGCGATAAGTGGTTTGGCATTGAACACTGGGACGTCGAACCCGACATCATCACTTCAGCGAAGGGTCTCGGCAACGGCGCTCCCGTCGGGATCACAGTCGCCACAGAGGAAGTTGCCGACAAATATCCTGGGCTGACTTTTTCAACCTTCGGTGGCAATCCCGTTTCAATGACGGCCGCGCTCGCGGTTATTCGAGTAATCGAGGAAGAAGATTTGAGGAGAAATTCTGCTGTTGTTGGAGGCTATTTGCGCCAGCGTTTGGACGAACTAAAGGAGAAGCACCCCGTGATCGGCGACGTCCGCGGCATGGGGTTGATGCAGGGACTCGAGCTGGTGAAAGACCGCGAGACAAAAGAGCCGGCGCCACAGGCCGTTGCTGCTGTCATGGAAGAAACGAAGCGCCGCCACGTGCTAATCGGCAAGGGCGGGCTCTACGGCAACTGTATTCGCACTGGAATGATGCTCAACTCGACTACGGACGACGTGGATGAGCTAATCGCGGCACTAGATGCAGGGTTTGTTTCTCTTAACTAAAATCACCTAATTATTCGGAGGCGACGGTTCCCAATCGAAGTTAGCCGCGTCTTTCACTCCTTCTCTCTTCACCGTCTCTTTCTGCTTTTTTCTCTGTCTTTCTGTCACCTTTCAAAAGTTTCCGATACAAGCTTTCTTGCTTATCGCAGAGTTTGCCTGGTCTTCAGAATCGTTTGCCTTCTCAATAGTGCTGCTTTCAAATTGGACTCGCCTCGTAACGTTCTTCCTAACTCCGCATCAGCCGTAGGTCTTCGCTCCGTAGGAGCCCAATGTTTATAGCCCCGGACGCTCCCCATGAACTCCTCGCTCCGATAGGAGCGAAATGTTCGTTAACGATTGGCTTCAATAAATTCCCCAAGCTCTGTTGGGGCAGAAAGGTTCCCATCATGGCAAATACCTTCTCTCAAATTTACATTCAAACTGTCTTCGCTACTCGGCTTAAGACCTTCCATGGCCTTAGCCGATTTAGTTAGAGAGATCAAAGCCGACTCGTCGAGTTTTATCAACAAGAACAAATGGGTTCGCGGAAAGTTCTCATGGCAGGAAGGGTCCGGAGCTTCCTCTTACGGACATTCGCAGCTGGACACTATAATCCGCTACATTCAGAACCAGGAAAAACATCACCGGCGCAGAACTTTCAAGGGAGAATATTTAGCGTGGCTGAAGAAGTACGAAATCGCGTTTGAAGAGAAATACGTTTTTGAGTTTATCGAATAGAATTCCGGGTTCTGTCTTCGCTCCGTAGGAGCCGGATGTTTATAGCCAGCCTTTGTCCTCGGAACCTTCTCGCTCCGTTAGGAGCGCCATGTTCGTTAGTACACATTGCGCTCCTACGGAGCGCGGTTGACTTGGGTGCTTTGGTGCTATAAACATTTCGCTCCTACGGAGCGAAAACCTTCGCACATCATAGTGGGTAGACGAAACTCGAGGACAGGGCAAGTCTATGAGAACCTTAATTACTAGCGGCCGTGTAATCACGGCTACTGACGATTACCGCGCTGATATCCTGATCGAAGACGAGAAGGTTTCCATGATCGGCGCCAAGCTGGAAATGGAAGTTGATAAAGTGATCGACGCTTCAGGGAAACTGGTAATCCCCGGTGGCATTGATCCACACACGCACATGGAGCTTCCCTTCGGCGGTACGCAATCTTCAGACGACTTTCTGACCGGAACCCGCGCCGCCGCGCACGGTGGCACCACGACCATCATCGACTTCGCCGTCCAGTACAAAGGCCAGTCACTCATCGAGGGCATCGACAACTGGCACAAAAAGGCGGAAGGCAAAACCGCGATCGACTATGGCTTTCATCTGATTACAACCGAGCTGGAAGACAGTCAGATTGAAGAGCTGCACACGGCGATGGACGAGGGCGTCACCAGCTTCAAAATGTTCATGGCTTATCCGGGTGTGTTTCTGGTTGACGATGCCACGATCTTTCGCGCGATGTCAGCGGCAGGCGAGCGCGGCGGTCTGATTTGCATGCACGCCGAAAATGGAATCGTGATCAACGAAATCATCAAGCACGCACTGGCGAAAGGACATACGGCCCCGAAGTTTCACGCCTTGACACGCCCAACCATCGCCGAAGCTGAAGGCGTCCATCGAGCAATTGCGATCGCGGAGATGGCAGAGGCGCCGGTTTACATCGTTCACCTCTCTTGTGCTGATGCGCTTAATCAAGTGCGACAGGCACGGGATCGAGGTATCCCTGCTTTCGCCGAAACTTGTCCGCAGTATCTGTTCCTTTCGCTCGATGATTACGACGAGCCGGGTTTCAACGGCGCCAAATATGTCATGACTCCTCCGCTTCGTGACAAAGCGAACCAGGCTGAGTTGTGGAAGGGTTTGAAGATGGACGACCTGCAAGTGATTTCAACCGACCACTGCCCGTTCTGCATGAAAGAACAGAAGGAACTTGGGATTGACGACTTCACCAAGATTCCCAACGGCGCGCCGGGTGTCGAGAACCGCGTGCCTTTGATCTACAACGGCGGCGTAGTTGAAAATCGCATCAGTCTCAATCGCTTTGTGGAACTCACATCAACTGCGGCCGCCAAGATGTTCGGATTGTTTCCGAAGAAAGGCACGATCGCCGTGGGCTCAGATGCTGACATCGTCATCTTTGATCCGGAAAAAGAGCAGACACTCGGGCTTAAGACCAGCCACATGAACGTCGACTACAACACGTACGAAGGCAAGAAGATTAAGGGAGTGGTGGAAACCGTTCTCTCACGCGGGAAAGTAGTGATCGAAAACGGCGAATACAAAGGCAAGCCGGGTGATGGACAATTTCTAAAACGCGGCACTTGTGTGTCGATGTAGACTTGGCCAGTTAGGTGCAATGGGACCCCATGAAGAACGATGACCTGGACGATTTCCGGCAACAATGTGAGCGTAGCTTGCAGCGCTCAGTGGAAGACCGTATGCGATATGGGTTCTGCTATGTCTACAAGCCGGTGCTCGACGACGCCCAATGGCGCTCGTTCGATTCAACTGAAGAATACCGTAAATGGTGCCGCGCAAATGTACCGGAGTATCTGGGCTATGGAGAACTGGACGCCCTTCAGAAAATGATTCTAGATGCCGCGCGATCAATTTAATCCAGTACAGGCTCAGGAGGTCGCTCGCGCTTTCGCGGCCCATGAAGTCGACTATATGTTTATCGGCAAGAGCGGCGCTATTCTGCTCGGCTATCCAGGAACCACGCAGGATGTGGATGTCTATCCCCGTAAAGATCCCGAGAATAGTCAGCGCATAATTAATGCGCTCAATGAGCTGGGATTCTCCCTCGACCATGATGTTACGGCTGAAATTGCGCAAGGAAAGGATTTCATTCAGTTGAAATCCGGGCCTTTCGATATCGATCTCGTGTTCGCGCCTGATGGAATTGATAGCTATGACGAGGCTAAGAGTCGCATGGACATGTCCACCGGCTTTCCGGTTTTGAATATCCGCGACATCATTGCCAGCAAGCGATCGGCTGGACGGCCCCGGGACGTTGTGGAATTGCCGTTACTTGAGGCTTTTCGTGAGGTCTATGAAAATCGCCGCAAGTAAAACGGCAACTCCAAAAACACTTGTCGCCCTCAAGACAGTTAGCTTACTATGCGCGCTGCTTGGCCTTTCCCGATCGACTGCGCGGCTAGTCCGCGCGGTGCGAATCCAAAATAGATGCACCATTTCCTTCTCGTCCGTGCTTGTGTAATGGCGCCAACGCCGACCCTCAGACAGACCATTAAACATCGAAGTTGAACCATCATGAAATATTATTTTTTTCTGATTGCTACCTTATTCCTGATGCCGACCGCGGCGTTTTCCCAGGACGCCAGGGACCGGCCGCTAATCACCGTCTCCGGTCAGGCCGAAGTCCGCGTGCCACCCGACGAAATCGTTTTTACACTGTCTGTCGAATCCGTCGATAAAGACATGTTGATCGCCAAAAATAAGACCGATGCCAGCATAAGGGAGATACTGACGATTGCTCGGCGAAACAGTGTCAAGGACGAAGACGTGCAAACCAGTTACATCAGCGTCGAGCCGAAATACAACGTCGATGATTTGGATTACGAAGCACGCCGGGGTGTGAAGCGGGAGTTTGTCGGTTACCAGGTTTCAAAAACAGTCGTGGTGCGATTGCGAGAGATCCCGAAGTTTGATGCTTTGCTTTCCGATGTTCTTAAAGCCGGTGCGACCCGTGTCAGAAACGTCGAGTTTCGAGACTCGCAGGTCCGGCGCCATCGAGACCAGGCACGGGCGATGGCCATTAAGGCTGCACAGGAGAAAGCGAAGCTGCTGGCAGGAGAAATCGGACAAACAATTGGCCCAGCCTACTCCATAACTGAAAGCAGCGGCGACTACACTCCAAGAGCAATGACTCAAAACGTAAGCAGTGTGGCAGGCACGCTTTCTGATCGTGATTCGGAGAGCGCCATCGCGCCTGGTCTGATCTCTATAACCGCGCAGGTCACGGTCAGCTTCCGGCTGCAATAGCGACTGACAAACGTCGTAAGGACCCGACAAACCCTCTATGGCTGACTCAACCGCTACCGACATCGCCATCACGCAGCGCGACTTTGAAGAGCTCCGCAAGGACGTTTCCGGCAGTCCGCTTTGGAACAAAGACCTCGCGCCGACCACGATTAAAGAACGTACCTGGTCCACCTGGAACATAGCGGCTCTATGGATCGGCATGAGCGTAGTCATCACTACGTACACGCTCTCGGGCGGGTTTATTGAAGCAGGAATGAATTGGTGGCAGGCGATGTTCACGATCCTGCTTGGCAATACGATTGTTTTGATTCCGATGGTTTTGAACGCCCACGCGGGAACAAAATATGGTGTCTCCTTCCCTGTTCTGGCTCGTGCTTCATTCGGCACAAGGGGCGCGAATATCCCGGCGATTCTCAGAGCTATCGTCGCCTGCGGCTGGTTTGGTATTCAAACGTGGATTGGCGGGACGGCAATTGATGCGTTGTTTACTGTGATGTGGTCTGGCTGGACCAATCTTTTCGGCGGCGCAATAGTCCTGGATATTCCAGTCCATACCTGGATAGCTTTCTTTCTGTTCTGGGGCATTCAGGTTTTTATCATCCTGAAGGGTATCGAGGGAATCAAGCATCTCGAGACGTGGTCAGCACCTTTGCTGCTGGGGGGCGGATTGATACTTCTGATCTGGGCTTCCTGGAAAGCGGGAGGTTTGGGGCGCGTGTTGACCGAGTCGTCCGCCCTGCAAAAACAGCAGAACAACTTCTGGCACATCTTCCCCGGAGCTTTGACTGCATCCGTTGGCTATTGGGCCACTCTGAGTTTGAACATCCCTGACTTCACTCGCTACGCCCGTTCACAGAAATCACAAATGCTGGGCCAGGCGCTCGGTCTGCCATTCACCATGACGGCATTTGCTTTTATCGGCGTGGCTGTTACGAGCGCTACCTTGCTCATCTATGGCCGAGCGATTCCCGACCCGGTTGAATTAATGCGACAGTTTGACAGCGTAATTATCGTTCTTTTTGCGACGGCGGTTATTTTCGCTGCCCAGCTTACGACCAACATGGCCGCGAATGTTGTTTCACCTTCTAACGATTTTTCGAATCTTAATCCGAAACGGATTTCTTATGTTCTCGGTGGGCTCATCACGGCTCTAATCGGTGTAATCATGATGCCCTGGAAGTTGATGGGGACGATGGGAGCGTATATTTTCACCTGGCTGATAGGTTACTCAGGCCTCATGGGCGCCATCGCCGGCATTTTGATTTGTGATTACTGGGTACTCAGAAAACAGCGACTGAACCTGGCCGGCCTGTTCGAAACAAACGGTCCTTACACTTATTCGAACGGCTTTAACCTTCGCGCGGTGACGGCGTTGATCCTGGCAATCGCACCTGTGGTTCCGGGCTTTCTGCGCGCGGCATCCACCCCCGGCGGGCAGGTTGCACAACCAATTTTTTGGGACACGCTGTATACTTACGCGTGGTTCATCACCTTCGGACTCGGTTTCGTTATCTATTACGTTTTGATGAAGTCCAAAGTGGATCGTCAAACGAGTGCCGAGTAGTTTGATTAAGACAACCAATTGCAGAATCCCGACGGGTCGGGAGAGCGCGGGATCCTTCGGCTACCCAACACTAGTGTAGGGCCCTTAATATGTTTGCTATTCCTGAATCCCGCGCAATCCCGACCCGTCGGGGTTCTGTAATTGATCAGCAGCCTTTCCGACATTGGATCTCAAGTAAGGAGCTTGTATGCCACGAACAGTCAAATGCGGTCTTATTCAATGCACAAATGCTGCACCCACTGACATGCCAATTGATGACATCAAGCGTCTCAACATTGAAAAGCACCTTGGCTTTATCGAGCAGGCCGCCAAACAGGGCGTACAGATCGTCTGTATGCAGGAGGTGTTTACGACTCCATATTTCTGCGCCGAACAGCAAACGCGTTGGTATGAAGCGGTCGAGAGAATTCCCGATGGACCAACCGTGCGGTTGATGCAGGAAGTTGCCAAGGCGCACGGCATGGTCATCGTGGTGCCGATTTATGAAGAAGAGATTACCGGCGTTTACTACAACACGGCGGCGGTAATCGATGCGGACGGCAAATACCTCGGCAAGTACCGGAAGAACCATATTCCCCATGTGAATCCTGGTTTCTGGGAGAAGTTTTATTTCAAACCCGGCAATCTTGGTTACCCGGCGTTTGATACGGCGTTTGCGCGCATCGGTGTCTACATCTGCTACGATCGGCATTTTCCGGAAGGAGCACGCGCGCTTGGCCTGAATGGCGCCGAAATAGTCTTTAATCCCTCGGCCACGGTAGCGGGTCTGTCAGAGTATCTCTGGCGCATTGAGCAACCCGCTCATGCCGTCGCAAATGGATATTTCATCGGCGCTATCAATCGCGTGGGCCATGAACAGCCCTGGGACATCGGCGAGTTTTACGGGCAGAGCTACTTCTGCGATCCGCGCGGACAGTTTGTGGCTGAGGCGCCTCGCGATCAGGATGCGTTGGTAGTTGCCGATCTTGATCTGGATAAAATTCGGGAGGTGCGTAACACCTGGCAATTCTTCCGCGACCGCCGGCCGGATACTTACGGTGCGCTGGTGGCTGATTAAGGATGTTCAGTGTTCAGTTACTTCGAATAGTTGGAGGTCGTGGAGTAGTTAGACAGAGTAAAAGAAACTGGAGTAACGCGATGGACTTATCGATCACCGTCAACGGAATGACCTTCCCCAACCCTTTCCTGCTGGGATCGGGCCCGCCGGGAACAAATGCGCGCGTCATTGCTAAATCATTCGATGCCGGCTGGGGCGGCGCTGTGGCAAAGACCATCAGCCTTGAATCGGCAAAGGTCGTCAACGTTGTGCCACGCTACGGAAAACTGCGTTCGAAGACTTCGGGAGAGGTCATCGGTTTTGAAAACATCGAACTCATTTCTGATCGTCCGATTGATGTTTGGCTGGAAGAGTTTCGACAGGTCAAGAAAGAGTATCCAAAGCACATCCTCATCGCCTCGATTATGGAGGAGTATGAAAAGAGTCGCTGGCAAGAGTTGACTCGCATGGTCCAGGACACGGGCGTTGATGCGTTTGAATTGAACTTTTCATGTCCGCACGGAATGACTGAGCGCAAGATGGGTTCGGAGATGGGCGAGCATCCGGATCTGTGCGAAGAAGTGACGAGTTGGGTGACGGAAGTTTCCAACATTCCTGTTTGGGCCAAGATGACACCCAACATTACAAACATTAAAGAGCCTTCGTTTGCGGCCGTGCGTGGAGGCGCTGTGGGCGTTTCAGCGATCAATACGATCCTGTCCGTGATAGGAGTTGACCTTGAAACCATGCGGCCGATGCCGACCGTAGAGGGACACACTGTGCCGGGTGGATATTCTTCGCAGGCTGTTCGTCCGATCGCACTAAGAATGGTTAGTCAGTTGGCCTTAGGGCTTCCTCAAGACGTTTCGATCAGCGGTATCGGCGGAATAGAAAACTCTCACGATGCGCTCGAGTTTATGTTGCTCGGCTCCTCAACGGTTCAGATTTGCACCGGTGTAATGCTACACGGCGTGAAGATGATCGATGAGTTGAATGAGGGACTCGAAAAGTTCATGGTCGACAAAGGATTCACCTCCGTGCAGGAGATTGTCGGCAAGAGCCTCGGCTATTTCTCAACTCACATGGACCTGGTCCAGAAAATGAAAGCGGCCAAGCGCAATAAGGCCGGTGAAGCCAGTCGTGACAACGAATGGGCACAAAAGGACATTACAGAAAAAACTGCGGAGCTGACCTCTAACTGACAGCGGGAACCATTCTCCCGTTTAGATGGTGCACTTGTGCACCCCGTCAGCGGACAAGTCCGCTACCTAAACGGCGGTTGATTCCAATTCTCTCAGCTCGTTCTGACTCTGCATTAAAGTCGTTCGTTAGCGCATTCGTTCGGAACGTCAAAAAGGTCTCTTAATTGCTTCGGCCATCGTTCTTGCTGGTAATTCAATAAAACCTGAGCGTCTAAATAAAAATTAGTGATTCCACCCAACCTGCTATAGAATGCCGCCCGCAATGTTGTCTCAGACTGCGTTTTCGCCAATAGCGACGTTATTGCGCGACCGCAGATTCGGGTTGGTGCTGACCGGAGCTCTCGGTTTCCACGTCGGCTTGCTTTCGCTGAATCTCCCTGCCTGGGAGTGTCCCTTTTTTAGATTAACCGGGGTACCTTGTCCCGGTTGCGGCTTAACTCGCGCTTGTATCTTACTCCTGAGAGGTGAGGTACAAGCTTCAATAAGATTTCATGCGTTTGCGCCGGTCATCCTGGTGCTAATTGCGATATTGATTACCGCGACGCTGTTGCCGAGATCGGTAGGCGGGCCGCTAATCGATAAGGCTGAAAATCTGGAAAGACAGACGGGACTTACAATAATAATTTTTGGTGGTCTAATTCTCTACTGGCTGGTGCGACTACTCTTTTTCCCAACCATGTTTGCCCAGTTGATTCGAGGTTGAGACATCGCTTTTAACTAATCGTTTGAATGGAGGAGAAACGGAATGTTTGGAATACTTGCTTTACTGACGCTGATCGGCTGTGTCATCTGTTGGATCATCGTCCTGGTTAAGATTTTCCAGAACGACGGCGCGCTGAAAGGAATTATCGGACTGCTCTGCAGCCTCTTTGCTTTCATCTGGGGCTGGATGCATGCCAACCGCTTGGGCGTTAAGCAGATCATGATGGCCTGGACGGTACTGCTAATCCTGTACTTCATTTTTGCCATGCTCAGTGGTGGGTTTAACTACAGCTACAACCTGGGTACACCTACCCCGTAACTCACAGAACATTCGGATTGTGGGCGGCCCGGAATTATTCTGGGCCGCACCTTCTTGCCACCTATTAAAACTCCGCGATGATAGGCGCGTGATCAGATGGCCGCTCCCAGGTGCGCGGCTCTATATCGATCCACGTGTTCTTGCTTCCCGCAATCAGCGGTTTAGTCACCCAAATATGATCGATGCGCAGACCCATGTTGCGCCGAAACGCTCCCGCTCGATAGTCCCACCAGGAGAATTGTCCACCCTCTTCATGATGGAGCCGAAATGAATCGGTGAATCCCCAGCGCTTTATCTCATCAAGCGCCATGCGCTCCGCCTGGCTGCACATGATTCTTTCCTGCCAAAGCTGCGGATTATGAACATCGCGATCCTCGGGCGCGACGTTGAAATCTCCACAAAGCACAACCGGTGAATCCCGCTCGAAATTATTATCGAAAAAAGCGCGCAGTCGTTTCATCCAATCAAGCTTAAACTCAAACTTTTCGGAACCCACCGCCTGACCGTTAGGAATGTAAACGTTGACAATGCGAACACCGTCGATCGTCGCCGCGAGTAAACGGGCATGAGCGCCTTCCTGGTCTTCGTAATTGCCTCTTTGCACCTCGAGGCATTCGTTGCGAGCGATGATTGCCACGCCGTTATAGCTCTGCTGACCGAACACAGTCGGGCAGTAACCGATGCGCGAAAACTCCTCAAAGGGAAACTTGTCATCAGTACACTTTGTTTCCTGCATGCAAAGCACGTCCGGCTGAACAGCCTCGAGCCAGCGCGTCACATGCGGCAAGCGCGCGATAATTGAATTAACGTTCCAGGTTGCGATTTTCATATTGGTACAGAACAGGGCGCGGTAGCGCGTGAGTGAAAACCCTTAATTGCTCCCACCCTCAGTCCGCGTTAGCGGACGGCTGATAATGCCCAGCACTTTTAGTGCTGGGATCCCGGGGGGAAGATCTCAAAGTCCGTGAAACGGACGGCTGAAAGAATAGGCTTCAACACTCTGGGACCCGCCAGGTCATAGAGTTGAGATCAGGCCCGCGAGGAGAGCTCCGCGGCGAGGGATGTCTGACAGAAGAATATGTTCGTGAGTAGCATGAGCGCCGTCGCCGTCAATACCTAGACCGTCCAGCACTGGAGCGCCGGCCGCTGCGGCGAAATTTCCATCCGACGCTCCGCCGACCTGCGTCTCTCCCAGATCGAAATTCAAGTCGTGGGCGATAGACCTGGCCTGTTCATAGAGTTGAAGCACTTTCTCATTGCGCTCCAGTGGCGGACGGTTTATTCCACCCTTAACAACCAGGCGAACCCGCTCGTCAAGGGGAACTACGTCGCGAATTTCCTTTTCAATCAGCGCTGCCTCATCCGCGGTCATAAAGCGCACATCAACTTCCGCCTGAGCAAACGCGGGCACAACGTTGGAAAGCGTGCCACCGTGAAAGACGCCCACGTTTACGCTTATCCCACTTCCTGGACCGTTTAAGGAATGTAGACGAACAGTTTGATATGCCAATTCGAGAATTGCGCTGGCGCCTTTATGAGGTTCGAGTCCGGCGTGCGCCGCGAGTCCATGCGCCTCGATGGTGAAAATGCCGGTTCCCTTTCGTCCCGTCTTAACGCGCCCGCCTGACGCCGGTGGCTCAAGCACCAAAACGGCACGCGCCCGTCGCGCTTCCGCTTCGACAATATGTTTCCCGGTGCGGCTTCCCGTTTCTTCGTCACACGTTAACAGTAAAACCACAGGGCGTTTCGGAGTTAGACCGGTGGCCGCACACGCTCGTATTACCTCAACGGCCAGTGCGCAGTTCGCCTTCATATCGAAAATCCCCGGTCCGTACGCCCTGTTGCCTTCGACTCGCCAGGGACGCTGGCCCAGCGAGCCGAGTGGATGGACGGTGTCCGTATGGCCCAGAATGACAATCGGCTTCTCACGCGAATCGCCGAACGCAGTTATTCGCAAATGTTCGCCGTAGTTTTCACTCGTAACCCGTTCAATAGATGTGACTCGATTAATCCCCGTCGCTGCGGCCGCCAGCAGTGAGACCACTGCCTTGCTTCCAGCGGCATCGCCCGAGGGCGATTCCACTTCAACCAAGGCGCGCGCAAACGCAACGATCGCCTCCTGGCGGCCAAGAAAATAATCAATCAATGCACTACTGTTTTTAACGGAGGCTTCCATCGCTTCGGTATGGGTTTGTGTCTGCCCTTTAGTTAGCGATTAACCGTCTGGCGCCTGACCGTCAGACTTTCAATCCGCGGAAGGTTTACTTCGAACCCGATTCCAGGGTTGTCAGGCGGCGTAATCGTTCCCCGGCGGGAAACCGTTACCGCGGGTTCGATGATGTCCTCGTGCCAATATCTCTCACTCGCGGAAACGTCGCCCGGCAAACTAAATCCCTCCAGCGTCGCCATGGCGATGTTGTGTGCTCGACCGATTCCGGATTCGAGCATGCCGCCGCACCAAACCGGCACGCTCTTTTCCCTGCAAGTGCGCTCTAACCGTCGTGCATGCCAGTGTCCGCCGACTCGACCCAGTTTGAGATTCACTATCCTGCAGGAGCCGAGAGCCATCGCGTGTACTGCGTCTTCACACGTGCGTATTGACTCGTCCAGACAGACCGGTGTTTTGATCTGTGTCTGAAGCTTCGCGTGATCGAAAATGTCGTCATGTGCTAACGGTTGTTCAATCATCATCAGGCCGTATTGATCCAACTCCTGGAACAACGCGACGTCACGAATCGTGTAGGCTGAATTAGCATCTCCCATCAAAGCGATGTCCGGAAAACTCTCACGCACGCGCTCAACGATTTTCACATCCCAACCGGGCTTGATTTTGATCTTGATCCGTTGATAGCCGGCGGCCAGCTCTTTCTGAATCTTATCAAGCAGTATCTCCGGCGAAGTCTGAATGCCGATAGAAACGCCGCAACGAATTTCCTTCCGCGTACCACCCAAGTGCTTCCATAAGGGCAAACCAAGCCGCTTGGCCTCAAGGTCCCAACAGGCTGTTTCAATCGCAGCCTTGGCCATGCGGTTCCCGCGCACCGCTCCCATAAGATCCGAAGCACCTGCGGCCGTTTCGATCTCGCTGCCGACAACCATCGGGGCTAAGAATTCAGTGATCGTTGACCATGCAGTTTCAGCCCATTCTTCCGAATAGAACGGCCCCTCACCCGCAGTGCATTCTCCCCAACCTTCGGCGCCGTCGTTGTCGATGACACGGACAAGCGCGATGCGCCGTTCAGTCGTTCGACCAAAACTGGTTTCAAAGAAATGAATTAACGGCAGTCGAATCTCACGCAGTTCGATTGAGGAAATGATCACTGGGGCAGCGCTCCAACGGGACAGATTCCAGCAACTCAGAAGAGCAGCCATTATGCCCACGTGCGCCGACTTTGTCAGCTCAAAGCTGGCTATTGGTCGCTGGCTTCAACCTGCTGCAAAAAGTCTGGCAGCATCAGCTCCAGCGTGCTGCAAAAAGTCTGGCATTCATCATTTCTTTCACGCGAAAACCCTTATTCCAGTAGCACAAGCAGCCAATGCATAAACTCTGGCATCTGACCTTGACCTGTAGCAAGAATGCTGGTAAAAACATCGCGCATTCCTAAACCTTAATTCTGGTTGTCCCCAGATAAAAAGCGTCCGGAATTACCCTGAGCTGAACTTGAAAGGACCTATCTATGTCTATTAGCGCCCGCTTCACCGCTCGCACTCGTGTGCTTATCGCCGTCGCATTTCTGGTTGCCCTTGGTTTAGGTCTGAGATCCTCGGTGGCAATAATGGCACCGGCTCCAGTCGCCGGCTCGACTTCCACCATCTTCATCAATGAAATCCATTACGACAACACGGGCAACGACACAGGCGAGTTCATCGAGGTCGCTGGGCCCGCCGGGACTAATCTGACCGGTTATTCAATCGTGCGGTACAACGGCAACGGGGGAGCGACATATAGCTCCCCCGGTACTGCCTCCGCCCTCTCCGGGACGATCCCGGCACAGCAGGGCGGCTACGGAACTGTTTTCCTGTCCTACCCACAAGACGGCCTCCAGAACGGCGCGCCGGACGGCATGGCTCTCGTGGGGCCGGGCAACGTCGTCATTCAGTTCCTCTGTTACGAAGGCACGTTCACAGCGACAAACGGCCCGGCTTTAGGGCAGACGTGTACTAGCATCGGTGTGACGGAGACCGGCGCGGAAGCGATCGGCCTGTCGCTCCAACTGACGGGCACCGGAACCGCGTACGGGGACTTCACTTGGACGGGTCCGGTGACTGCGTCACCGGGAGCCGTTAACGCTGGCCAAACCTTCGGTACGGTCGTAACCGATACTGCGCCGACGGTCAGCAGCACGTCGCCGGCCAATGTGGCTACCGGCGTGGCCTCGAGTTCAAACATTGGCATCACCTTCAGCGAAAGCGTAAATGCCACCGGCAGCGCTTTTACTATCGAATGTCCCTCTGGAACGACGGTCCCGTTTACCCAGAATACTTCGCCTAGTTCCACGTTCACATTGGATCCTACATCCGATCTTCCCTTTAGCACCATCTGTACGGTGACTGTGGTCGCCACTCAGATAACTGACGCGGATACCAACGACCCGCCTGATCAGATGGTGTCTGACTTTACCTTCTCGTTCACCACAGCAGGCCCGCCTCCACCTGTCGCAGAGAACGTGATAATCAATGAAATTGACTCAGACACACCAGGTACCGACGCGGCGGAGTTTATTGAGTTATATGATGGCGGGGACGGTAACACACCTCTCGACGGCCTGGTCGTTGTCCTTTTCAATGGCAGCAATGATTTGTCCTATAACGCCTTCGACCTCGATGGAAAAACAACTGACGCCAATGGGTACTTCGTCCTGGGCAACGCTGCAGTGGCCGGGGTTGACCTGGTCTTCAGCGGTCTTCAGAACGGGCAGGACGCAGTCGCACTCTATGTCGGGAGCGCAACAGATTTTCCAACTGGCACTGCTGTTTCAACCGTCAACCTCCAAGATGCAATCGTCTACGACAATGGGCAGGGTGACGACGCTGGGCTATTGGTTCTGCTGAATGCAGATGAGCCTCAGGTCAACGAGGGCGGTGAAAATAACTCCATTGGGCGCTGTCCCAACGGCGCCGGCGGTGCCCGCAACACATCTACTTATTCACAGGCCGCACCCAGCCCAGGTGTTTCAAACAACTGCGTGACTCCGCCCGCCACAGTAGGAAATGTCGTCGTCAGTACGGTTTACGGTGGCGGCGGTAATTTGGGTGCGACTCTTAAGAATGACTACATTGAACTGATAAATCGTAGTTCTGCGCCGGTGGATTTAAGTGGCTGGTCGGTACAAGTGTTTTCGACCACATTGTCAGCCTGGGAGGTAACGCCTCTAACAAACTTCCTGCTTCACCCCGGACAGTATTACCTGGTTCAAGAATCACAAGGGTCAGGCGGTACGGTAAACCTACCAGCGCCCGATGCGAGCGGTAACATTTTCGTGAGCTCAACTGCGGGTCGCGTGGCATTAGTAAGTAACTCGACACCGTTAACCGGGGCCTGCCCCAACGGCTCCGAAATGATCGACTTCGTTGGATACGGTGATGCAACAGTCTGTTTTGAGGGCTCAGGACCAGCGCCTCAGCTAACCAACACGACAGCAGCTCTAAGAAAGAACAACGGTTGTTTCGACACCAGCGACAACAAGATCGATTTTGACTCAGGTGCGCCAAATCCGCGTAACAGCTCATCACCGTTTAACGGTTGCACAGGTCTTTCGGGCTTTGGTACGGCTAATCCCGTATCCGTAGTGCAAGGCGAGACGACTACTCTGTCAGTTCGCGTAGCTCCGGGCCAGAATCCGGCTAGTACAAGCGTCACGGTAACAGCAGATCTCACTCAAATTGGCGGATCGGCTGCTCAATCCTTTTGCTGCGGCGCCACCGTGTTCACGTTCAACGCGACGATACCTGCAAATAATCCAACCGGACTGAAATCTCTGCCGGTTACGATTACAGATGCACAATCTCGAACGTTTAACACAACGATTCAATTGACTGTTTTGCCAGTGGTTGCTGATCACGTCACCATCAGTCAACTCTACGGAGGCGGCGGCAATGGCGGGGCCACCTATAATCATGATTATGTAGAACTCTACAATCCACACGCGACGGCCACGATCGACTTGACGGGCTGGTCTTTGCAATACGGCCCTGCCGATCAAGACTTTTGGACGGTTCAACCACTCGGTGGCGCGATTGGACCAGGCGAATATTACCTAATCGCGTTGGCCTCAAACAATGAAACGATAGGTGCCAGCCTGCCCGCCGCCAATGTCTCCAGCGACATAAACATGGGTGCAGGGGCCGGCAAGGTAGCACTCGTAAATAACTTCGATGCTCTCGAGGGTCCTTGTCCCATAAGCAACCCCGGGATTGTGGATTTTCTCGGCTACGGAAGTACGGCAAACTGCGCCGAAACGACAAGAGCGTCATCTCCCAGCAGCACTACCGCGCTCTTCCGCGAGAACGGCGGAGCCAGGGACTCTGACAACAACTTGAACGACTTCGAAACCGGAGCACCGAATCCGCGCCGAACAGCGCCTATTGTCGAGATCGGGCCATCGGTATTTAGCACCGATCCTCGTAACAACGCGACCACCGCACCACGCGATGCCACCATCGTTATTGACTTTACCGAACCGGTCACCGTGGATGCAGGCTGGTACGACATCAACTGCGCTTCCGGAAACCACAACAGTGCGACCGTCAGGTCATTCTTTGGCGGAGAAACGCACACGATCACGCCTAACGTGAACTTTGTCGCCGGAGAGCAGTGCACCGTTACTATCTTCAAGGATGCGGTTCACGACGTTGATTTGGACGACTCAGGCACTAACGCTGACTCTCTGTCTTCGAACAAGGTCTTTACATTCACGGTAGCGAACGGTACGGCACCACCGTATCCTCCCAGCGTTCACTTGACGATGGGTAATCCCAACGGCGCCACTGCTAATCTAAGCCAACCCAACAACTACCTGATGGAGAAGCCCGAGTTGTCACTTTCATACAATCGGACACGTGGGACGGCGAACTGGGTTAGCTGGCACCTTTCAGATGAGTGGATCGGCTCACTCGTTCGCGTTGATACTTTCCGAGCTGATCCCGCAGTTCCAGAAGCTTGGTTCCGCGTTTCCGGGTTCGATTACGTCGGCTCAGGGTTTGACCGCGGTCACATGGTTCCAAACGCAGATCGCGATAAAGAAACCTCGATGCCAATTAATCAGGCGACGTTCCTGATGACAAATATAATGCCCCAATCCCCTGACAATAATCAGGGGCCGTGGGCCAATCTTGAAGCGCACTTAAGGACTCTGGTGACTGCTGGAAATGAGATTTACATCGTGGCAGGTGGTTCAGGAACAGGAGGGACCGGAAGTGCTGGATCCGCCAACACAATCGCCGGCGGCAATGTGACTGTGCCAGCTCAGACATGGAAGGTTGCATTGATAATGCCAAAGGACGTCGGGGACGATGTAGCGAGAGTAAATTGTTCGACCAAAACGCTGGCTGTGATCATGCCAAACATCCAGGGCATTAGAACCACTCCATGGGAAAATTACATTACAACCGTTGATGCAGTTGAGACACTCACGGGTTATGACTTCTTCGCCAATCTTCCTGATGCAGTCGAAAACTGCGTTGAGGCCGGCAGTAATGGTGTGAACAAACCGGGAACGGCCAATCAGTCGGCAACCACACCGGAAGACACCCCAGTGGAGATCACACTTGAAGCCGTCAGGCCGTCGAATACCACTACCCTGACATTTTCAATTGTGACTGGTCCGACGAATGGCTCGCTTGGCAGCATCGGGACTTCCTCCTGTGTGGACCTCGAATGCTCCGCAACCGTTACCTACACGCCGGGTACAAACTATAACGGACCTGACAGTTTCACCTTCAAGGTCAACGATGGAACCCAGGATTCAAATACCAGTACGGTTACCATCACCGTCAATTCCGTAAATGATGATCCTGACGCGGTTGACGATGAGGCCACGGTTACGGAAGAGAGCGGTGCGAACACGATCAATGTGCTAGCGAATGATAGCGATTCTGACGGTGGTACTCTTACAGTTACAGCCATAACGCAGGGCAATAATGGTTCTGTCGCCATCACGAATGGCGGTGCCAACGTTAGCTACACACCGAACGCC
>DASQKG010000296.1:0-16355 GCA_035630655.1 Pyrinomonadaceae bacterium | reverse complement strand
CCTGTTATCCTTCGCATCGACACACCAATCGAAATTGACTATTACCAGCACGGTGGCATCCTGCCTTACGTGCTCAGACAACTGTTAGCCGGCACCACCGATTTTTAACCGAGTGCGGCAAGCTGGCCGCGCATTCAGATTAACGTAACGCAAACTGTTAGTTTGCGGACCTTGGCAAGATGTCCATGAGATGCGACCGTGCTTGTTTGCGACGGTCCGCAAACTAACAATTTGCGTTACGTTAAATCGTCGTGAAGCAACAACCCCTGCGATAAACTCAAGTTTGTCGCTGCAAGACAGGAGATAAACAAATGTCATCCGTACAACCAGTCGAATCAACTACGCCGCGAAAATACCAACTTTTGATCGATGGACAGTGGGTCGATGCCGAGTCCGGCAAGACGTTTACCACGCCTAATCCGTCAACCGGCGAGACGCTTGCCGAAGTAGCGGAAGCTGATAAGGCAGACATCGATAAAGCCGTGACGGCAGCGCGCCGCGCTTTTGAAGGCAAGTGGTCCAAAATAAGCGCGCGGGATCGTGGACGGCTGATGTATAAGCTGTCGCAACTTATCGAAGAGCGCACAACTGAACTGGCCGCACTCGAAACCGCCGACAATGGCAAGCCGATCAAGGAATCAACCTACGTCGATCTGCCGCAAGTCGCCGAAAACTTCGAATACTTCGCCGGCTGGGCCACCAAGATCGAAGGCGAAACGATTCCGGTTCCGGGTCAGATGTTCAATTACACGTTGCGCGAGCCAGTGGGCGTTTGCGCACAGATCATTCCCTGGAACTTCCCGCTCCTGATGGCCGCATGGAAACTTGCGCCAGCACTGGCCGCAGGTAATACCGTTGTGCTTAAGCCGGCCGAACAAACACCCGTGACGGCGATGGAGCTCGGCAAATTGATTCTGGAAGCAGGCTTCCCTGAAGGTGTTGTGAATATCGTTCCGGGATATGGTGAAACCGCCGGGGCAGCGCTCGCCGCACATCCAGGCGTCGATAAAATTGCGTTCACCGGTTCGACCGAGGTCGGAAAGTTAATTGCCAAAGCTGCGGCTGAAAATTTACACAAGGTTTCGCTCGAACTTGGCGGCAAGGCGCCGAACATTGTGTTTGCCGACGCCGACATCGAGCAGGCAGTCAGCGGCGCAATGATGGGAATTTTCTTTAACCAGGGCCAGGTCTGTTGCGCCGGCTCGCGTCTCTTCGTTGAAGAGGGGGTCAAGGATCAGTTTATCGAGCGGTTGAAAGAGAAATCCGCGAAGATTGTCGTGGGCGATCCGATGAACAAGGCCACGCACATGGGCCCGCAAGTATCCGAAGAGCAACTCAGCAAAGTTAAGAGCTATGCCGACATTGCGCGGTCCGAAGGCGCAACTGTTGTAGCCGGCGGCGAATGTCCAACACTCGAAGGCGCTTTCCAGAAAGGTTACTTCTACCAGCCCACGATCTTCTCGGACGTCACCAACAAGATGCGCGTGGCGCAGGAAGAGATCTTCGGCCCAGTGGTTTCCGTGCTCACATTCAAGGACGAAGATGATTTGATAAAGCAGGCGAATGACACGATCTACGGTCTCTCCGCCGGCATTTGGACACGCGACATTACGCGCGCGCACCGGTTCGCGAAGGAGATTCGCGCAGGCGTCATCTGGATCAATACCTACAACATGTTCAATGCCGCTTCACCGTTTGGGGGTTACAAGCAATCAGGCTACGGCAGGGAAATGGGCAAACATGCACTCGATCTCTACACCAACGTGAAGAGTGTCTGGGTTGATTTGTCAGGCAAGCCGATTGGCTGGTTTGGGAATTAAGTTCACACCGGCTTCGTTGCTGTAGGCTAGTATCGTCGGGGCAAGTTTGGCTCAAACTTGCTCCGACGCGTTTTATTAGACCGGCTGTACACGATCATAGACATCACTCAGCGGCAGTTTGCACTTGATGGACGGTAGTTCAATATTTTCTTCGAGTTTAGCAACTTCCGACATCAACCATTGATTATCAGGTTGTCGCACATACTGCTCAATTCGGTACTTGTCCTGAGAAACCAACAGATACTCTGCCAGAGATTCCAGCCTTCGGTAATGGGCAAATTTCTCACCTCGGTCGTAGCCCTCGGTGGATTTAGAAATCACTTCTATTATTAGATTAGGATTAACCAGGGTATCGCGTTGCTCGTCATCGAAATGCGCGTCTCCGCATAATGCAACCACGTCAGGATACGTATACAAGCCGGTAGCGCTAACTCTAAGCCTCATGTCGCCTGAATAGACTTTGCAAGCCTTGCCTCTTAACTGAACATGGATGGAAGCAAAGAGGTTTCCTGTTATAAGGTTATGCCTTTCACTTGCCCCAGCCAACGCGAATATTTCACCATTGAGATACTCATGCTTTTCTTTAGCGTCGCGCTCAATAGCAAGGTATTGCTGCGGTGAATAGGTTGGAGTGGTTTGTGACGACATGATGCTCTCAAGCCTGAGTATTACCACACAAAGTATGTAACGCGCTAGGCGCACAATTCTAACGGCGGCTGCAAGCCGGTCGGAATGGGCGAAGGCTGTGGACGAGCGACGATTTGGGGCGCGCCCAGATTCACGAATGAGATTAAAGCGGGCGCGATCTGGCAACTGGTTGGAGGGTCCGGTTAGTCGGGCGTGTAGCAACCGATTTGTCGACATCGACTACGTGCAATAGCCCAGCTCGCGGCATACTTCTCGAGCCACAAGGCGTCCGGGGTTAACAACATTTCGAAGGACGTCCAGAATCTCCCCAAGGAGCGTGTCACTGATGAACTCATCCAGCGCGCTTTCCGCTGCCTCAAGTGCTGTTTCCAGAGCTTCGCCCGCAAGGTCAGCGCCGCCGGTGGCCAGCGAAATACCCATGCGAAGGAGAGACTGACAGACGAAGCACTCGTTCGCAAACTTGGATACCGCTGAATGGAACATTCCCCTGAGCTTCTTGCCCCACTTGGCAAAGAAACCAGCATGCACGGTCGCGCTTGACACCTCACGGTTCAGCAAGATGTCCACCTCCACATTGGGCTCAAGCGGGCCGACCTGACTAACGAAGGTGACGGCGCTACCAGTATCGATTCGCCTAGCCTCTTCGCCGTTCACCATAACCTGTCGGATTTGATCGGGAGCCTCGGCCACGACTACAATCACGTGCGATTGGGAAGTAGATGGTCTAAATATGTGCCGAATGCCCGCTTCAACCTCTGATTCGCCTTCAACGCTGAACTGCGCGATCTCGCCCCACGACCTATCCGAAATCACCGTTTGAATTCTTGCCATTTCACCGCCTTTCATCGTCGACAGTGGCTAGGCCCAGGCCCTACTCAACGCTAGCTAACTGTGCATATCTGGTTTCCGGATAAAACCCAGAAGCCGTTTCCTTCCCGTATACATCGCCGTCAGTCCAAAGCAGGTGTCTCGTTAGGCAGCAACATCGATATACGATGAGTAACTGCTCGGCTCTGGGATTTCGTAGCCTTCTTCCCGCAAGCACTCGAGGTGGAAGTGAATCGCTTCTTGAATGTTCCGCTCCACCTCCTCTTTGGTTTTTCCAGTCGAGCCGCAACCCGGCACGTCTGGTGAGAATGCCGAATAGCCTGTTTTCTGTTTCTTCGACGACGATTAGATATTTCTTCATAGCACTAGACCACGCTGTTGAGCGAGCTCAGCGCTCCACTGGATTTTCACGCCCGGTCAGTATAGCATCGCTTTGACGGCCCCCAGATCGATTAGCTTTGAAAACGAATCGCCATCTAATTGGACCAATACGGAAAACCGTTCCGGCCTTGCCGGCATCATTTAAGAGTCGCAGTTGTTTCCCCTGGCAGCAGTTTTATGCGGCGCTCTCCCAGGCAAACTTAAGTCGAGAAAAAGGAGACGCTTATGCATCTAATGAAACGACTCTCTGCGGCATCGCTGATACTGACAGCGATTGTTCTGCTGACGGCCTGTCCCAGCCAAACCACAATTTCCAAAATCAACGCCGACCCGGCGCGCTATAGAAACAAAGAGGTGGCCATCGTCGGTGTTGTTCGAGACAGCTACGGAGTTCTGGGAACCGGTGCTTACGAAATTGACGACGGCACTGGCAGGATTTGGGTTGCGACACGTCGAGGCGTTCCGTCGCGTGGCGCACGGGTAGGCGTCAAAGGCCGCGTCTACACAGGGTTCAACTGGGGCGGCCGGAATCTCGGCACGGTTCTGGAAGAGTCTGATCGGCGATCAAAAGACCGATAGCATTCAAATTCCTGTGGGCCGGGTTCAGTTTTCTCTGTGCGTCCTCAGTGTTCTCTGTGCCTCTGTGGTTAACAACGGCAAATACACCACAGAGACACAGTGTTCACAGAGGGGGCACAGAGAGATTTCAAATAAGCCATTACTAATGTTGAGGAAGGGCCGCTCGGAAGCGTCCCATCTATGGGCGAAAAAACAAGCGCGCAAACTCCCAACGAGCGTCTCATTGTAGAAAGCCTTGACCGCGAGTTTGCGCGTTTGCATGTACGCTCGTGTGCGATAGTCGAGAAGATGACCGATGAGACGCTCTACTCCTCCAATCCCGGCGCAACGTCTGTTGGTGACAGTATTCTCAGGTGCGCCGCTGAGATAGAGCAGACCTTTGGTGGAGTCACCGCGAACCTCTGGGATGATCCTTTTGAGTGGACCTTGCCGGAGCAGCTCTCGACCAGGTCAAAAGTCCTGGAGCACCTCGGCGAAGTAGAGGCACTTCGCCAACGCGCATTTACCAGTTTTTCAGACGACGCGTGTTTGTCGAAACATGTGGCGACACCTTCAACAGGAACACAACCCTTAATCGAACTGCTTTTGAAAACATTATTACGGGCGTCTGATCATCAGAGTCAGGCCAGGGCGACACTCAGGTAGTGATGCAGTTCGCTATCTGCGCGTCGCAGACGAGCAAAGCTACTGGGTTCTGTATTGAGCCGCCCGGGTTTATTATCTAGTCAAGCTTAGTCAGGTTGTGCAAAGAACTGGTTGCGGCGACCCGGGGGTGGCCGGTGAGGATGATTCGCCAATGTATTGTCCACAGTGCGGACAGCTACAGGTTTCAGAGAACGTTCGATTCTGCTCGCGATGCGGGTTTCTGCTCGAGGGCGTAACCGCGGTGGTGGCTTCAGGCGGTGTTGTGCCCCCTCGTTATGTGCAACCCGTTAACAGAGGACTTTCCGCGCGAAGCAAAGGCGTACGCCAGGGCGCGCTGTTAATGCTCAGCACGTTGCTGGTAGTTCCCATCCTCGCCATCATCACCACCAATTTCAACTTTAACCCTGAGCTCTTCGTGCCTCTGGCTGCGATCGGATGCTTTATCGGTGGATTGCTTCGAATTCTTTACGCTTTGATGATGGAAGACGCGAATCCACCAATCGAGGGCGGGCAGGTGGGCGCCTACGCACCAGCTATGAACCCTCAACTTGATACAGCCGCGCGACAATCTCTGCCTCCGGTAAATCAAGCAGGAAATTGGAGACCGCGTCCAAATACTGCCGAGATATATCAACCACCCAGTATTACCGAGAACACAACTCGACTGCTGGATAAAGACGATCCCAATACCCGATAGTTCTTATCGTGATTTTTCGTGTGATTTAGTGGGTCGTCTTCTATTGGCAAAGGTAGGATCCACGAACAATACGAAGACGAACGAAAGAATCGCTGCTGCAAGAGGTCTTTGATGGAGAGCGTAGCCATGAGAATGATCAACTATGAATGCAAGATTACAGAACCGAGCGCGGTGGCGCCGGATGCTGGAGGCATCTCTCACCAGGATCGTTCAGCATCTACTCTCCGATTTGTTCTAGCATCCGGCGCTACCGATCTCGGTTCTGTAATGCTTTGCAGTCAGTAAATTCTGACACCACTCTAACTTCTCGTCTTGAGACCCTAAGGTCAAGTCAAATAGGACTTCGGGTTGGTAAGGAATGATCGAGGCTACTCCAACTACGTCGACGCTGAGCGAACGATTGCGAGAACGCATTCGCAGCGAAGGTCCAATCACGTTTTGCGATTGGATGAAGGCAGCGCTTTACGACGAAAGTGAAGGTTACTACTGTCGCCCAAACTCAAATCCGTGGGGCAGGGAAGGCGACTATCGCACCAGCCCTGAACGTAGTGCTTTGTTCGCAATGACCTTCGCCAGATATTTCGCTGCGCTTCATGAGAGCCTTGGTAGACCGGCAAAGTGGATCATTGTCGAGGCGGGTGCCGGAGAAGGAAGTTTTGCCGGCGGCGTTTTGAAAACACTTCGCGATTTCTTTCCGGAAGTCTTCTCGGCGACCCATTACATTATTGATGAAATCAATTCAGAGGCGCGGGCCGTAGTGGGAGAACGCCTCAAGGTTTTTGCCGATCGCATTGAGTTTGGGAGCCTTCGCGAAACCCAGCTCAACCCAAACGTAGTCTTCTCCAATGAGCTCTTCGACGCCTTCCCGGTTCATCGCGTAATCTTGAGCAACGGAGAGCTTCGCGAGTTCTACGTTGACATTGGGCTGGACGATAACTTTGTTTGGAAACTGGGCCCGACATCGTCAGAACGAATCGTTAAGTATTTTGAAGAAAATGAAATCCATCTGGTCGAAAGTCAGGTCGCTGAAGTGAATCTGACGACGGAAGACTGGTTAAGGCACGTATCCCGAAAACTGACTCGAGGCTATCTAATCACAGTCGATTATGGCCTGGATGCCAACGCTCTCTACTCACCAACGGAGCGCATGGAAGGAACGCTTCGAGGTTTTAGCAGTCATAGACATGTTGAAGATCTCCTGGCCGATCCCGGTGAACAGGATCTGACGGCTACCGTAAACTGGACCTTCGTGCAACACCTCGGCGCGAAGCTTGGTTTACGCACCGTGAATTTCGAGCGGCAGGATAAGTTTCTACTGTCGGCAGGGTTGTTAACGCAGTTGCAGTTGGAGTCGGCGCGTGCCGCCGATGACGCGGAACGGCTAAGTCTAACCACGGCGGCCCGTGAGATGATTCTGCCCGGGGGAATGGCAACAAGTTTTCAAGTGCTGGTGCAGGAGAGAGAGCTCGTAGGGGAAGGATAGGAATCTGTAGTGGACTACGATCTAGTTGATGTGAGTCACACGGTAGAAGCCGGCATGATTACGTACAAGGGGCTCCCAGCTCCGATTGTCACTGACTATCTCTCGCGAGAAGATTCGCAGGCGCACTATGCACCCGGCACTCAGTTTCAAATTGGCAAACTTGAAATGGTCGCCAACACCGGCACTTACCTCGACAGCCCATTTCATCGTTATGAAGACGGGAAGGATCTTGCTGCCCTTGATCTGTCTTCATTGGCGAATCTCGATGGACTAGTTGTCCGCACTGTTGCCGCATCGCATCGTGGCATCCCGGTTGAGAACATCAAGGACCTTGACGTCAGAAACAAGGCTGTTTTGTTTCATACCGGCTGGGACAGTCGTTGGAGAACGGATGCTTATTCCGACGGGACACATCCTTTCCTCACGCGCGACGGAGCCGAATATCTGGCGGCGGCCGGCGCTTCTCTCGTAGGAATCGACTCTTACAATATCGATGACACGGCCGCACTCGATCGCCCAGCGCATTCGATCCTGCTGGCACGTGGGACTCCGGTAGTCGAGCATCTTTGCGGTCTCGATCAACTTCCCGACCAGAACTTCAAGTTCTTTGCTGTGCCTGTGAAGGTCAAAGGCTTTGGCACTTTTCCCGTGCGTGCCTTTGGGATTGTGCCGAAGTAGGACAGGCATTCCTGCCTGTCACAGATCCGTTAAGTGGGCCTTGCACAATTAGTCAATGAACGCGTTCGCGAAGCGGTATCAGAACCGGAAGCGGACCGGGGTCCCCAACCCGGCAACCCGGTTTTGGGGTGGTGGATGCGACCGGGTCATCGGTGCTTACAAAATATCCAGCGTCTATTTATCAACCGTCGCCTTCGTAGCTCAGCGGCCACCCGGTCGCTATCGCTTCCGGTTCTGATACCGGCGTAACAGGCCTTTGAGCAAAGCACGTTAAAATGGTCTGACAAAGATTAACAGACTTATATTCACTGACAGGCAGGGAATTGCCTGTCCTACCTGGAGGACATCATGGCACTGAGTCAGTGATTGCTACCGGAATACGATCACGAAATGGCCTGATCAAACGTGGCACTTTGCGATGCAGCAGGATGCAACTGCTATGGTCAGACATTCGCCGCATACCAGCGTTCATAGACTCTGTCACAGTGAATTCGCTGGAGCTAACGGCGCCGCCAACTGTGGAACCCCAAAGACTCTCCTCAATCCCGGTGCATCCAAGCCAAGCGGCGAATTTACAGTACTGATACCTGCATCAAGCGTGGAAACAGTTCCAAGGGCGATTGAATGGTCGTGAGTAGTGAAGAGTTAGTTATTCAGGCTGCGAGGTTTTTCTTGGCCAAATTAGCTTTATCCTTTAAGTCAGCACCGACTAAGTGCGATGTCTGCGTCAATGGCAGGCGCGGTGCTTCCGCATTCACAGTGCGAGCGATGGCCTGAAGTTCAACCGTCCGGCCATACCGGCAAACGGGATGCGCGCAAATTTCAACCGAACGGCTACAGCCTTCTTTGGTTATCAGGATGATCTGAGCAGTGATTCTCCGCTGTGCATCGACGGCCTGTTGCATGACGTTATGAATAGCTATTAGGTCCTCGGGAGACACAACGTCGAACAAGCTCCGCTTCAACATCTCGTCTTCAGTGAAACCCATCAACCTTTCTCCGGCGCGATTTACCGATGTGAACCTACCATCCAAATCACAAGTAAAGATGGTAGCGTCCGAATAGTCGAAAAGAGCCAGGTATCGCCTCTCACGTTGGTCCTGTAAAGCCCCAGCGCGGTCCTGATCCACTACGCGCCAGACCGAGCGTTCCAAACCAGCCGCTGTCAATTGGTCCCGAATCAAACAATCGATGATCCCGTTTCGGATTGCCAAGAGCACCTCGCCAGCGTTGTTTGAGGTTATCAATATTACGGGTATGTTGCAGCCCAGGCTGCGCAGCCGGCCGACCAGCTTTAGACCGTCGCCGAGAATCGAATCAATCAAACAAACGTCGTAATTATTGCGACTAAGCGCGTCCAGTATAGACGAGTCATCTGTCGCTGTATGGATCGTGAATTGGCTACCCTGCAACTCAGGTAGCAAGCGGCGAACGCATATGGGTTCGTCCATAGAGTGATCAAGGAGAAGAATTTTAATCATTGTGTTTACCGATCTGCGGAATGGGATCTGATAAATATTTCAAGTCGGATTTTTCGAAGCGTGTAATTAGTCCGAGTGCCCTATGTCATTCCTGCATCGGGTTACGCGACAACCGTGGTGGAAAAAGCGAAGGCGCGCATCTCGCCCGGGCCAATTTCGTCACTTCACTTCGCGACCGGCCAAAAGGCGCGGCAATTCGATGAATCGCACAATTTGTGCCACGCAAAAAGCACCATGAAAACTCCGCAGAAGTAGATTTCGCCGTCTGCCGTTAACGGCATACTGTTTGCCAAAATCGAGAGCGACAACTTCTGCGATATCGTCGTTGACACGGCGACGAGCGAGCTGTCGAAGCACGAGCCTTAACAGACCAGCCCCAACGAGCAGCACTTCTCACAGCGGTGCCAAGCCCGGCACGAGAGTTTTGATTTTCCAGAACGGAAGAATTGGTGCAAACCAATCGACGTTCGAGCCTTTCTTGCATCCCGCCTCTCACAGCTTTAACGAACAGGAGTAACGAAATGCGCCTTCAGGCTCAACTCTATTTCCGCTTTTATCGTTTGCTATTAATAATTGCGTTCGTTGCTGCTCTAATGTTTAGTCAACTGATTAGCTCGTTTATGCCTGCAAATCTGGCGTTTGCCGAGGCCGGCACACGCAACACCAAAAGCTTCTCTGCGCGTAACTCGATTGATTCGAAGGTTACCACTCACGCCCTCACCCTCGAACCGCCCAAAGCAACGAGACCCGCCAAACGTATTCCCAACAATGCAGCCACGCCTGCCTATACAGAAGCAATGGCGGCGTCGGATTCCAAACTTGCGGCCGTTTTCGGGGGCTTGGGTGCAGTTGCCGCTGGCAACAGTTTCGAACCGCCAAGCCTGGGTAGCTCGTACCCCTTATATCGGGGTGACCTGATTGACCATGACGGTAAGATCCGGCGCGGACATCTCTCGTACGCGATGCACCTCTATGGCAGCGCCGATGGAACTGGCGACGTCGAGCTTTACGTTCCCCTCGGTTTCATCTCGCACAGCAGGACACCGACGCCCACCGACGCTGCCGTCACTTTTTACTATCCGCGACTGGGCAGTTTCATAAACGTCACTCTGGCGGTCTTTCACGTTGCAAATTTTCACTTGAGTTACGAAGACGAGCGCGTTTGCATCGGGACCATCGGCGGGCGCGGTGGGTCGCTCAGCTCATATCGCCATTCGCATTTAGAGTTTTATCATGGCGATACCGGCCTGCCGCCTGCCAGCGAGCGTGAGACATTGCGAATCGATCCTGCCGCCGTTTTCCATCCATCACAAACAAACACGAGCGCAATGTTCCGTAGCAAGAAATGAAACATAATCCCAGCTTCGTGAGAAGAATCTGAATTGATCCCACGTGTGAGCGTTACTACCAGCCGCGAACGATTCCTCCATTTCAGCTTTCCGCATTATCCCAGCGCCTCTCTTTTGCCAAACGGCGTCAGTTCGCTCATTAGCACGTACTGACTTCCAGTTGGCGCAAAACGGCGAATTCGGCTTCCACTCCCGGAGTGCGCCAACTGGCGCGTTGTGGGCGCCTTCTATATAATCACTCGCGAATCCGGCGTATTGGAGAAGCTCTTCGCGTATCGCTTAGGGCAAACCTCCCGCAGTTTCTCTCCCGGCTATAGTTGACGCCCTCCCTTTGTAAGCTGCCCCAGTTTTTTCGGCCGAAACACTATGAAAGCTCTCGTAGTTGATGACAACGACTTAATGCGCAGCAACGTCTCGGACGCGTTGCGAGGCGATGGTTGGGACGTCTGCCAAGCCCAATCGGCGGAGCAGGCGTTTGAAATGTTGCACGCTGAAACCTGGTCGCTGGTATTTTGCGACGTGAAACTCAGCGAGAAGAGTAACGAAGAAGGTTATGCCGTTCTGCGTCGCTTTACTGAAGAGCAGCCTGAAGCACAGATCATATTGATGACGGGCCACGGCTCAGCCGCGGGCGCCCTTGATGCAGTCTCGTCCGGCGCCTACGACTATTTAATGAAGCCGTTTGACATCGAGGAGCTGCTGCGAATTTCCCGCGCGGTGAGACGCGGTATAGAAAAACGCAACCGCCGCAGTACCAGCGGTGACCTTGGCACTCCTAATGTATATAGCTCAGACATCGATCTAATCGGCGTTTGTCCGGCTTTTGTAGATGTCATGAAGATGGTCGGCCGAGTCGCTCCGACGAGTTTACCGATTCTGGTCACTGGCGAGTCCGGTACCGGCAAGGAAATAGTTGCCCGATCCATCCATGCTCGAAGTCCTCGTGTCTCCCATCCATTCATTGCCGTGAACTGTGGCGCTATGCCTTCCGAGCTAATTGAATCCGAACTGTTCGGGCACGTGCGAGGTTCTTTTACAGGCGCCACCGCCGACCGCCGCGGCCTTCTGCAAGAAGCAGACGGCGGCACAATCTTTTTGGATGAGATTACAGAAACCACTCCGGCATTTCAGGTGAAGCTTCTGCGGGCATTGCAGGAAGGGGAAGTGAGGCGAGTGGGAGCCAACAATACTATGCGCGTTGATGTTCGCCTTATTACGGCCACCAACCGAGATATCGAGCAGGAAATGCGCGAGGGACGATTCCGTCAGGACTTGTTGTACAGGCTTAACGCCGTAACCTTGCACCTGCCGCCACTACGCCAGCGTTCTGAGGATATTGTTCCGCTCGCCAGATATTTCATTCAAAAGATGGTTCCCGCAGGTAATCCACCAATCGGGCTCTCGCGCGAATCAATTGAAATGCTGGGAAACTACGATTGGCCGGGAAACATACGGGAGCTTGAAAACGCCATCGTGCGCGCGACCGCCTTGTGCGATCAAATCATCCGGCCCGAAGACCTTCCCGAGCGCATACGACAGTTCTCCAAAACGCGGGCCGGCGACTTTGAAACCAGACTAAAAACTGATGTACCGGATAACGGAGAAGTACTTTCACTTTTTGAGATGGAGGGCCATCACATCTTTCGAGTCCTTAAGCATACCAAGGGGAACAAGCAGGCGGCCGCGCGCTTACTGGGGATTGATCGCACAACGCTACAACGGATGATAAAGCGACATCAGCTGACTTCGCTTGCGCGTGATGGCAAACCAAACGGCCTGCTGGCCTGATGAGGACAATACGCAATCGCACGCTGATCAGTTTAGGCGGCCACGGAAGCGTTCCCTTGCTGGCGTCCATGAGCGCCCATTCGTTTCACACTTTGGACGATTTCCAAAATCTGATCATTATCGAAGGGTTTCGCAACTACCCAATCAACCTGTGCCGCGTGGCGTTCGACTGAACCCACGGCCTCTCCCCAGCCAGTGATAATCGCCAAAGGCGTTTGCGTATCCTGTGCGCGCACTGCACGCGCCAGTTCCCACCCACTCATTCCCGGCATGCCAAGGTCAGTGAATATCGCATCAAAATGAAACTGGTTGAACAGTGATAGCGCTTCCTGCCCACGTTCGGCAAAACTGACCGAGCATCCCTCGCGTTCGAGAATGTCTCTCAGAAGCTCACGCATATGCGCTTCGTCATCAACGACGAGAATTCTTGTGACGGTCAAATTTTGGGGAGGCGTTGCGACAGCAAATGTCTGCGTGGCCTGCCTCGCTTTGGTAGCACCTCGAGCAATCGGTAAACGAATTACGAAAGAGCTGCCGCACCCCAGTTCGGATTTAACTTCGATCGCACCTTCATGTCGCCGAATGATGCCATAGCTGACTGCCAGGCCGAGTCCCATACCGGTGTTTCCTTTGGTGGTGAAGAATGGATCGAAAACGCGAGAACGCACTTCATCTGACATGCCGGCCCCCGTGTCGTGTAAGAACACTTCTACGGTGCCGTCTTTTTCGATGGACGCGAAGATCAGATTTCCGCCTGTCGGCATTGCGTCGACGGCATTGAATACGAGATTGACTAACACCTCGCGCAGCTCTGACTCGTCACCCAGCACGAGAATATTCTCGGCCGCCAGCTTCAATTCAAAGTTGATATGGATGCCGGAGGCTTCTGCACTATTTTTCCAGCGGGGCTGCGTTATTTCCCAAACGTCCAGCAGAAGCTCGTCAACCGACAGTGGAGCGAAGTCGTGATCTCGACGCTGTCGCGCGAAGTCCTGAATTCGCTTTATCGTTTTGGCGCCATCCTTGGCGGTCTTAACGATTATGCGCAGGCCATTCTCGATTTTTTCGGGATCGTTGGTAGTTAACAGAAGTTGGGCCCGACCGAGAATACCGGCCAAAGTGTTGTTGAAATCGTGCGCCACGCCGGAAGCAAGTTCCCCAAGTGCCGAAAGTTTTTCGATTTGCGAAAACTGATCCTGAATGCGCTGCTGCTCAGCGATGTAGTGACTGAGTTCTTCAACGTGACGACTCGCTAGCGCAGCCTGCTCGGCGGCAGCCTTAGCTTTGGCGGCCTCGGCATCTGCTTTAGCAGCCTGCGCCTCGGCCTTCGCTTCTGCCGCGGCTTTGGCGTTGGCAGCCTCCGCCTCCGCCTTCACAGCGTCAGTGGCAGCACTCATGGCTGCGAGGTTTTCCAGGTAGGTTCGATAGGTGAAATAAACGATGGCGATTATCGGCAGGGTCGCGATGATCGCATAGAGTCCCGCCGCACCCGTAACTTTGGCGATAATGCCGGCGCCGGAAGCTCCCGCGAAATAAGTTATCGAGGTCCAAAGATATTTTCTTCTCCACGTGGCCCAAACGGGAGTGTCCGTTTTCAAAGCCGTGTGCACGGCAGCGATGGCTGAATTGGTCCCATATTGGACCAGACCCATCACACACAAGGCAACGATGAAAGTCGCGGAAAACTCACCAGCAGGCAGTGCGAGCAAACTGCCGAAAAACAAACGCAACGTCAGAGCGGTCAGAAACGTGGAGCACGCCATCATCGCTGCGTTGAACAAACTCGTAAACATACTCATCGGCTTTTGGCTGAAACGCGAAGCCGAAAAATGCTCGGCCGCTGCCAGCAGCACTGCCACTTCGCCGCCGTAAAGCAGCAAAGCCAGAAAAATAAATGTGTCTGATACGGAAATCTGGCCGGTAGTGTTGGGGATGGGCACGCACAAACGGGAACCTACAACTACAGTGACCGCCGCAAGTAGTGCCAGGCGCAAATCGAGTAGGGCGACCGGCGTGTGGGAACCACAGTACACGCAAACGATCGCGCCCAAAGCGATAACGATCACCATATAGGGTTTTATGAAACGAGTTCTGGTCATGTGAGTAAATCCTCGAGAATATTTCTACTCTCTGTTGGGACAAAGTCGGTTCACTTCAAACTGTTTCCTCGTGTTGGAGAAAAATCGTCTCGTATCGGTCCCGCAAACGATAACCGGCGCCGGACAACAAAGCCTGCGCTGCGTCATTCCTTTCATTCACCAGGACATGCAGCGCCTGGGTGTGTTGCAAGAGAATATTCCCCAGGTCAGTCAAGCAGCGTCGCCCAAGGCCCTGGCCGCGCATTTGCGGATCGATGTAGGCCCCTTCGATGTAGGTTGACTCGGCGAGAGCAGAAGCCACGTCTGCTTTGAAAATCAATGTCTGACCTTCCCTCCAAACCCACACCCGACCTCTTCGAATTCGCTGCGCGCAGCGTTCAATAAAACCTCTCGCATCCTTTTCCCGAGGGTCGACGCCACTTTCGTCGAAGGCGAGTTGTGCATGGATCGGTACGATCAAGTCCAGGTCAGCCAACGTGGCCAGACGTAGTGCCGATGGAACGCTCGTTGATCCCGAAGCGGCAGTTAGTTCGAAAAGCAATTCGGTCAAGCGAAGGCGACATGGCCGCTTCGCGATCGAGAAGTAGCTCCAAAACCGATTAATTTGCTTTTCTTCGCCTAAAATCATGTGAATAGCTGGCGAGCGTTGCGCGATCTCTGCGAAGGCCGCCAATGCGGCATCTGCACGTGTGTCGACGAACGTCGCGTGGCCGATAAGTGCAACGCCTGTCAGTTCACCGGTTTCATCGCGACAACCATGGAAACTGCCGCGATTGGCAGAACTGACGAGGCCGTTATCACGAATAAGTCCGCTCATCACCACCGTATGCGGCAAACGTTGCGCGAGAAATTGCATCACTTCGTATTGATCGTCAGCTTCAGTGAGCAGATACGCGGGAGAGCAAGCCTGCTGAATTGGAAAAGGCGCTGTCGGGGCTGCCATATATTTTCCTTTTGCCTGTGAGTACATCAACGTCACTCCTTAAGCGTGTTTTGCGGTGAGACGCAACACGAGGGAGAAGAAAGAGCCGTTTAGTAGTTCAAACAATCGACACCCGTATCAACTTCGGATGTCATGGCGTCTGTATAATCGCCACTCGTGGACGCAGACAGAGCCTGCGCGATGGAATCGGCGCCCAGAAAACTATCCGTCACCAGGACGCCGTCGCTTATGAAAATGCTATCCGTTACCAGGACACCGGATCGCAGAAAAATCGTTCCGCTGCCAAGCATCCCCCCGTTGCTCAAAATAATGTTGTCGGTAACAAGCACACCGATCGTGAGCTTCGTATAATCGGTAACGAGCACTCCATCCGTAACGAGCACTCCGTCTGTCACCAACACACCCAGATCGTAAATCTCTTGATACTTCGTGATCAGATCCAGGCCGGTTGCGTAGCTGCGCCCGAGAAGAAGCCCTTGCGCCCAGGTGAAGGTGTGCGAGGCAATCGTGGTTTGGGGCACGGGTAAGGCCGTCGCTGTCAATAACGGCGTGCCGAGCGGTATAAGTGAACTTAGGTCAGTGCGCACCACTTTCGCCACGCGCAACGCGCCCTCGATGTTGACCGCACCGGCCCCTTGCTCCAGAAGGTTGTATCCGGCCAAGGGCTGCGCCGTATACATCAAGATGGCCTTGATTAAGTTCGGCGTTAGTTTTGGGTTCGTTTGCAACAGCAGCGCCGCTGCGCCGGCTACAACCGGGGTGGCCATCGAGGTGCCATTGAGATACATCATGCGCCGCGCATCCACTGGACTTACTGCGGCATCAAGCTCAGGGTGCGTGAGAAGCAGCAGATTATTAACGGCAGCGGCGTCCACCACCTTGTTACCGGGCGCCACGAGGTCAGGCTTGATCAGGTTGTCATGGTGTCTAACGCCA
>DASQKG010000295.1:0-6934 GCA_035630655.1 Pyrinomonadaceae bacterium | reverse complement strand
TATCGTTGGCGATCGTGTTACTGGGGGGATCCAAGTAGGTCTTGCGGGATTGGTCTATATGTTGACTGGAGTTGCAATGGGCACGAATGGCACGATTATGGGGAGGCGCCGGCGCAGAATGGCGAGGCAATTTGCAGCAGTTGAAGAGTAGCAGTTGTTCAAAATGGCCCGCGTATGAACTTTAGTTCCGGGACCGTACTGGAGGAGGCAAGGAAACATTCAAGCATGAGGCGAGCAAAAATTCTGGCGACTCTTGGACCCGCATCGCGAGATCCAGCCGTTATCGAGGCATTGATTGCCGCGGGCGCAAACGGTTTCCGAATCAATATGTCCCACGGCAACCATGAGGAGAAAGCGGAGGATATTAAGAGAGCGCGTGCCGCAGCGTTGAAGCTTAAACGGCCACTCTCGGTGCTGGTAGATCTATCAGGACCAAAGATCCGTACCCGTCAACTGAAGGATGGCCAGCCCGTTATGCTGCAAACGGGAGCGATCTTCAAACTCACAACGCAGTCGGTTCTCGGCGATGCTATTCAAGTGGCCACAAACTATCCCGACCTGCCCCACGTAGTGCAACCGGGAGCGCGGCTTCTGCTCGACGATGGCGCCATAGAGCTGTTGGTTGAGGAGACAACTGACACCGATGTTGTTTGCCGCGTAATTAATGGTGGACTACTGGGTGAGCGCAAGGGTATTAACCTGCCTGGCATCTCTTTGCCGATCGCCTCACTAACTGAAAAGGACATTGAGGATCTCAACTGGGCGGTGGCGCAAGACGTCGATTACATCGCGCTGTCTTTCGTGCGTCGGGCTGAGGATTGTGTTCAGGCCAAGGCCTTGATCAACAAGTTAGGTGGGCGCGCCCCTCTGGTAGCGAAGATCGAGAAGGCCGAAGCGATAGATCATCTGGACGACATAATCGCCGCCACCGATGCAATCATGGTGGCGCGAGGCGATCTCGGTGTGGAAACCAGCGTCGAGCTCGTTCCGGTCTATCAAAAGCGAATTATTGAAAAGTCAGTCCACGCCGGAAAGATGGTGATTACTGCCACCCAAATGTTGCAATCGATGGTGACCAGTCCAAGGCCCACTCGCGCCGAGGCCTCTGATGTTGCCAATGCGGTCTGGGATGGTACTGACGCACTCATGCTGTCCAACGAGACTGCGGCCGGTGAATATCCCGTGCCCTCGGTCGAAACGATGGGTCGCATTATCGAATCTGCTGAGTCGGGAAAGACCCCCGAGTCCGATAGAGTGGCGAAGTGGGCCGGCAGACAGTCTGGGAAGGTTAGCCGAGCTCTTTGTGAAGCAGCGGCCTTTGCAGCGGAGGAGATGGGGACCCGGGTAACGGCAGTCTTGACAGAGTCGGGACTGATGGCCCGCAGACTATCAGCTCTGCGACCGGAACAGCGAATCGTCGCCCTGACAAGCTCGCGCAATGTACAGAATGAACTCTCTATGATTTGGGGAGTAGAGGCATTGATAACCCCACCGGCAAAATCAACCGAAGAGATCCTGAAGTTCGGTGAGCAGACTCTGCTTGATGCCGGCACAGTCGAGAAAGGCGAGATGATCGTCGTTATGGCGGGCCGGTTATCTGGTCTTGGCCTTTCCAGCTCGGTCACTTTATTCACGATCGGGGCGAGCCTCTCAAACAGTAGCACGTGACCTTGAAGTTCGACATTTCTGCCGGCGAGCTCTTTGAGTTAATTCGACCAACAGGTTTCGTGCTCTCCGCGTTCGTCTCGACCTGGGTCCTGGCCAGTGCGCGTCGCAATCGATTTCTCAGTTACGTCGCGATCGCATGGGCTTTGGGAACGCTCTTCTTTCCACTTATCACACTTCCCCTGTACCTGGTTGCGCGATTCGTTCGTCAGCGCAGCGAACATCCAGATAATCGGGCCCGGGCGTTAGTCTCCTCGACAACGCAGCGCGGGCGAATTGCCATCCCTCTGGCTTATGCCGCGATCGTCCTTTCCCTAACGGGCGCTTACCTATACCGGGATCATCAGAGCGTTGATGGCCATCTGGCACGGGCGGCCCAATCGAAGCTCATGGGAAAACGAGGTGGAGCAATAGACGAATACCGCGCGGCGTTACAGCTCAACGACAACCCTCACACGCGCAAGTTGCTGGCATTGGAGCTTGCAGATACTGGTGACTGGACCGGGGCGTTGTGCGAACTGCGAACGGCGGAACAGGGTGGCGAGACTGACGACCTCGTGGCTTATCACGTCGCTACTTTGCTTGATTCAATCAACCTGCCAAACCAGGCAACGCTTGAATACCAGAGGTTCCTCGAGAGCAGAACTTGCACTCAACCTTTACCGGATGATCGCTGTGCGGGAGCTACTTTACGAGTCCAAGCGGTGCAGGCTGAAAGTCGTTCCAGATAGTGTCGTTTTTAGGCTTGCCGTAGAGAGGGTCGTATTGAGAGAGCGTGCGCGAATCACTCGGCGCGTATCATTTCGCCAACAGCTTTTTTCTTTTCCTGCTCTGCAGCTATCTGCGCAGGTGTCTTCTGAGGATCCCGCCAGTTGTCGAGAATGCCAACCTGGTGAACGCATTGGAGCGTGCAGGTCGGCGCGCACCACTTTTCAGTGTTGTACTCCCGATCGAAATCGTCCATCGTGTACTCCTCGAGCGGGATACCGGGGTAGCCTCGCTGCTGTGAGCACCAATGGACCAGACCTTCCTCGCAAATATACAGGTAGCGTGCGCCGGCGCGGCAACGCCAGTTGTAAGGCTTGCCTTCGGCGATGCTGTCCTGAAACCAATTAAGCCGGGCGTGGTCTTTGTTGCCGAGTTTCTTGACCTGCTGAAAAATATCCTTTTCCTTAGGTGAGAGTGGTTTCAGGGTGCCATCGTTATCGTGAATCACGCCAACCGTAGTTGAGAACCCAAGCTCTACAGCGCGTCGCGCGACCGTGAGTGCGTCATCGGGATTCTTAATGCCGCCACCGATTACTGAATTGATGTTGACGTGGAAGTCTGCATACTCGGACAGGTAGCGCAGTTTCTTATCCAGCACTCGCAGGCTCTTCCGCGAAACCTCGTCCGGATCGACGTTGTCGATACTTATCTGGAGGTATTCGAGTCCGGCCTTATTCAGCCTCTTTATTCGTTCCGGAGTGAAGTAGTACCCATTTGAAATCAATCCGGCAATTATTCCGCGAAGACGAATGTGATGCACAACCTCGTCGAGCTCCGGGTGCATCATGGGCTCGCCGCCCGAGATTGTAATGATGGAAGTACCCAGTTCGGCAAGCTTGTCGATACGGCGTTTGATTACCTCTACCGGTACCGGTGACGAGGAGTGATCGTACTCATTACAATAACCGCAGGCCAGGTTGCATCTGCGCATCGGAATGAGGTGGGCGAGAAAAACATGACGGGTCGAGAGCAGACCGCGGCCAAGAAAGCTTACCTCGCGCAACTTACGAGTCAGAAACGTGGTTTTTCTCATCTTACGGCGTGCTTGATTACTGCGACCAACAACGGACTGATGAATAGAACTCGAAGAATATGCGACGAGTACAGTGCATGGCAAGCGGTGCCACACACTATTTGAAGCCCAAAAGCAAAGGGGCTCCGGTCTTTTATGACAGAGCCCCTTAGGCCTTAAGCTACTGCGATAGATACTGACTAACCTAACCTTTTACAATCCTGACGTTCGCATCGAGCTTGAGGTTAAACTCATCACCTGAGATTTTCGCGTTCTTTTCCATTCCGCTCAGGCGCATCGTTGTCGCGTCGTCATTCTTTTCGACGATCTTTGTCTGCACGGGCATGCCTGAAGAATCCACCCAGATCTCAGCGTACTTAAAGCTGGCGTTACCCTTAGGAACAAGCGTCAGGTGAATCGTACTTACGTTACCCCAGAGAGTCTCCTCGCGTACGTCCTGCACTGGCTGGAACCTTGCTTCAAGCTGTTGCTTGGACATGTACATCATTTCCAGGATGGTGCCAGGTTTGTTCCCTTTACCGGACGACTTACCGACATATGCCATGCCCAAGCGCGGTCGAAAAAGAGTGTACTTCCCGTTCAGAACTGCGAGAATCTCGTGCTGCGGGCTGCGCCATTCGATGCGTACAGCTGCTTCGCGCCCACTCGCCGGCATGTATATCACTGTGCCGTTGTACTTCTCAGTTTCACGAAGTTGAGCGTTGTATTTCTCCATGCCGATTCCCGCACGAAGCGATTTCAGGCTTTGCCGATTTCGCTCCATTCGGTTCAGGACCGAGCTGACAAGGCCAGCGCTCTGACCGTATGACTTTCCGAACGAACCAGCGGTTAAGCCGACTGTTACAAACAAGATCGCTAGAACCAGCGAAACAAATCTCTTCATAATTACTCCTAAAAATGATGACTCACCTCGTGAGTCCGAAAAAACAGCGATTATAGGGGATGCCTACCGTATGTCAACCTGATAGCCGACTGTCTTCCCGTCCTTATCAATGACTTCTCTTACCGCCACAATCTGGGCATCGCTACGTCCGCTAAGGGTCCTTACGCGTCGCTCCAAATGCGACCTATCTAATTGATTATCAACAACTTCGATGCCAAGCAGCACCGTTGTTGCGGTCGGTGTTTGATGCCCGCTGGCGGCCCGCCGTTCGCTGCCCTGAAACCAGCTTTTTGGTGTCAAAAAAATAAACACCAGGATTAGGACACATAAGCCGTCCCACTGCCAGGTGTTTCTGGCGTAGTTCCAAAGGAACATCTTCTTGATTGTGCTGAACAAAACTGCCTCTAGATGGCTCCCGGTGCGGATCCTAGCAAGTCTTGCGCCTGGCAGGTGAACCGACCTGTTAGCAGTCTAACCTGCCAGCAATTCCCTGTAAACAAGCTTATTTACATCTGGACGCTCGGGGAGGGTTCTACAATGTGACCGTCGCGCATTTGCACTATTCGTCGGCACATTGCTGCGGCTTCTGGATTGTGAGTGATCATCACGATGGTTTGGTTAAAGCGGTAATTCAGTTCCTGAAACATATTGAGTACCAGGGCGGAGTTCTCAGAGTCCAGATTTCCCGTGGGTTCGTCAGCCAAAACGATAGCCGGTCGGGTGACGACCGCTCTGGCCAGGGCCACCCGTTGTTGCTCGCCGCCGGAAAGTTCCAGAGGCTTGTGATGCAGTTTGTCTTCGAGTCCAAGAAGGCGCAGGACTTCGCGGCGTCGCCCTGAATCGTCTCCTCCGTTTCCGTGAATCCGTTCAGCGAGTCGCAAATTCCCTTCTGCGGTCAAGGTCGGGAAAAGATTGAAACGCTGAAAGACAAACCCGATTTTTCGGCGTCGAATATCCGTGCGTTTGGCATCGGTGGCAGCGGTAAGGTCTTCACCGTCGACAATGATCTTGCCGCTCGTCGGAGTCAGCAATCCTCCCAGCAAGTGCAGCATCGTGGATTTCCCACAGCCGGAAGGTCCCATAATGGCTACGAACTCGCCTTCCTGCACGTGTAGAGAGACTCCACGCAATGCTGGAACATCGACCTTGCCAACGCGATAGACCTTAACGAGGTCGTCAGCTTGTAGGATCGTTCGCATTAAGAATCTAGCAGAATCTTGGGGGCACTCATTAACTCGCCAGGGGCTGTCACATGTGGCTAAGGCGACGTGCGACTAAATGGAAAGCGGATGCCAACGACTTAGGTGTCAGATGTTAATACAATCCGCCGCCTATATCTAGCATCCGGCTATCTGTTACTGACTGACTTTCGCCCTATTGTTTTGCGGAGCGTCGAGATCAACCTCCGGGAGTTGCCACCTGTTCTCAAGAACAAAAGCGTCTGCTGGGTATTCACGGTCAATGTTCATTGAATCTGGAGCCTGATAAGAGAGGCTCAGTCTGTAATGGTCATGCGGTCGCGTGATATCGATACGCGAGGGCAGTTTACGACCGTCCGGTCCGACCGCCTTATCGTCCCAGTAAGCGATGTCGGTGATTAGCAGACCCCGGTCGTCATAAGTTTGTAGCCTGGCCAGGCGTATTCCACTCACTCGATCAAACCAGAACCGGCGCAGCAAACGCATCTCGTCCCCCGAGGTTGGTGAGAACTCTTCCAACAAATAATAGCCACGAACTACCCGAGATCCTTTTTTTGCCCGAGGCCGGATGTCAGGTTCCTCCTGAAAAAACTCACTCTGTGAATAGACTAAACCTGGTTGACTCCCAACTGAACCAATCATAAACGCCTCAGTCAGGTGCTGCGGACGAAGATTCGAGAGAGCGCTTACAGTTTCCTTTCCGCTCATTACCTTCTTCTTGTTCTTGGAGGTTTCGCTGTCGCCCCCGTTGAGTTCAAGCTTCTCATAGACAGCATTGTTAGTGCCTTTAACGAAACGACGGTACTTGTCGTCTCCTTGTAATACCGCCACCCGGAACCTCTCACCGTCTGAAGTCATTTGGGCAATGTCGGTCGCAATGAAAGGCACCTGAATTATCAGGTACACCTTTCCAGGGCGCTGCAGCGTAATCGTCCCATCGGCCTGCTTATACTTCTCGGCGATTCCTACTTCTGCGAAGGACGTGTCCTCGAATTGGATATCGACCTTTCCGCGAATGGACTTTACGGCAGCTAATCTGTTGACTTCAGAGATCAGTTGCGCTCTGTCTGCCTCCACCAGCGGTGTAAGCATCGGTGGCACCTGCACCTGCTTGCGGGTACCAAAAAGACCGCAACCGCTTAGGGATAACAACCCTGTCAGTATTAGAAGAAGGACAAGAAGCCGGGGAAGCATGCGGCGGGAACTAGAAGATGAATTAACCATTAAGTGGATCTAAGAATAGCCTAAGTAATGCTTTGCCGACAGTCTGAAATCAAGCGTTCAACCTAACAAAGCCATTTTCCATTGTCAACGCCGGGATTTTTGCTGCAGCCAGTAGACGACTGCAGTATTTTTCGCACAGTAGACGAAGTCTTAATTGTTACT
>DASQKG010000294.1:0-13154 GCA_035630655.1 Pyrinomonadaceae bacterium | reverse complement strand
TTTGGCAGCGGCAGTTTCTGCGGGGTCCTCACAGATACAGGTAATAACCCGCCAACTGTGAATGCCGGGACTGACTACACGATCCCGGCAGGAACGCCATTTACGCTGACGGCAACTGCCAGTGATCTCGAAGGGGATGCGCTCACCTATTGCTGGGAAGAATTTGATCTCGGCGAGGCAGGGCCGCCGCACACAGATAACGGCAACCGGCCAATCTTCCGTTCGTTCGCTCCCACGCCAGGCTCTTCGCGCACGTTCCCGCAGTTGTCGGATATTTTGTCCAGCACAGCAACTTTCGGTGAGTCGCTTCCCACGACATTCCGGACCATGAACTTCCGCGTCACGGTGCGCGATAATCATTCCGGCGGCGGTGGTGTGAACACAGGCACCATGCGGGTCAACGTTAGAGCAGACAGTGGACCGTTTGCTGTCACGCAACCAGAAGATTCGACAACGTGGACGGCCGGTTCGAATCAGGTGGTCAAATGGGACGTCGGCAATACTTCCAGTGCGCCGGTCAATTGTGGAAGCGTGCGTGTTCGGCTCTCCATCGATGGCGGTGCCAGTTTTCCGTTCATTCTTGCGTCCCCCATACCGAATACAGGCTCAGCAACGATTACCCTTCCCAACACGCCAACTTCCACGGCCCGAATCAAAGTTGAAGCCATCGACAACATCTTCTTTAACATCTCGCACCCAAACTTCACAATCACCCCAAACAACACGGCCGCGCCGGTGCTGCTAGTTGAAGAGAATACAAATCGGGTGGTAGCGCTTGACTCGGTAACGTTGATGCGTGAGCTCTTCCCGATCACAACCGCCCACAACTTCAGCTTCGATAAGCGCACACGCATCGCGCTCTTAGCCATTGGTCTGGAGCTGATGCCCGGGGAAGATATTTCAGTTGTAACGGCCCAGGCCGAAGATGCGGCGCATATAACCTATCCACTGACAGTCGAGTACGTCGGTAAAGTCCCCAACTTCAATTGGCTGACGCAGGTGAACCTCAGATTGCCTGACGGTCTTTCCGGCACGCAGGATTTATCGATAACTGTGAAGTTGCGCGGCGCAGTAAGCAACAAGGCCGTGATTGGAATTCGCTAGACCGCAATCTTCGACGCCGAACATTGGTGCCTTTCCCGGTTGGTGTCCAACATGCTTTTAGTTTGTCGAGAGTCTCACGACCGCAACCAACAAGTTCCAAAGACGGTCTGATACAGTTCATTAATATTTGATTTGCCTTAGCCCGCGGAGCGCGGCGACGGCGTAAAGCCTGGGGTGGAGCGAGGCCCTGCGAGCGGAACCCCAGGATCCTGGAAAACCCGAGTTGCAGCCCGCGAAGCGGCCGACAGCCGATCCATCATCAGCGCTTCCACCGTTCGCGCTATCGGGCGCTTCGCGCGCTGGAATTTCATAACGTTCGCCTACCTGGGGTTCCGCTCCCAAAGCCTCGCTCCACCCCAGGCTTTACGCCGTCGCCGCGCTTCGCGGGCTGCAACACAAATCCAACTGATGATGAACTTAATCAGAGCTGAGCTTCCTTCAGCTTGTCTACCGCACCGATATGAGGTTCTTTGGCGAGCAATGACAAGCTGCGGCACAGATACACCCCAGCCGAACGCAGTGCCCTTAGCCCGGCGGAAGCTTCTTGACTCTTTCGTTGATGGTATCCAGCAACTTACTGGACCTCGTCAGGGTTGTCTTCAGCTCGCTAATGTCCTTATCCCGAACCTCAAGTTCCTTTTGGTGAGTTTGTCGTGTCTGCTGCAGCTCCTGCCTGAGAGTGGTGACCTCCTGGCGCAAGGCGAGGGCTTCCGCTACAGCCGTTTTGTTTTCTGCGAGCCCGGCGCGAGCAGCGTCAAGCTGTGTCCGCAACTCGGCGATTTGCGGTGACGATTTGTCAAAATTTGCTGCAAGGGTTTCCAGACGTGGCAGGGCCTTGTCGATTCTCGTTCGGTTTTCCTCCAGCTTGGCGGAATCAGCAGCAACCCTGGAACGCAGGTCTTCCAACTGGGGCGATAATTTCTCCAGCGTTGCCTTGTTGGCGGCAAGTTCCGCTTTGCTCGTCTCCAGATCCTTATTGAAATTGTCGAGGCGCGGAGAAATCTTCTGCAACACCGCACGGCTTTCTTCGAAAGTTGTCTTGTGGGCTGCAACCTCACTTCGTAAACCTTCGAGTGCCGGCAAGGCGCGATCAAGAGCTACCTTCGTTTCCGTAGCAACGACGCGAGTAGTCTCAAATTGCGTGCGCAACTCTTCAACGTTCGGAGCCTCTTCGTCGGCGAGCGTATAGAACAGGACCTTATCGTCTTTGGTCACCAGTTTAATACGCGTCCCGGGTTCGAGGTTGGTAGGTGCTTGACTATATCGAATAAGATTCTTGCCCGCTTTACCCGGATCATAAGCCTCAACCTTGTCGATTACGATCCGTTTGTCCTCTAGTTTCTTGCGTGCGTCTTCGATGGGTTTGTCTTCGATGTCTCCGCGATGGATAGCGGTGTCGCGTGCCGGCGTAAACATCCGCCTGGCGGAGCCGGTCAACACATCCGTCGTCAACTTACGTCCGGGAGCGGACGTGGTCACCACTTTCGAAACTGCCGAGCGGAAATCAGCTTGCTGAGCAAATGTAATTCCTGTACGCATCTGATTACTCTTGAGCGTGTTCGAAGCGCTCGGTGAAAGCGCGGTAGCCGGGTCGGGTTTGGGAGCATTGTACTTCGCGAACAGCCCGGGCAATGCCGAGCAACAGAACTTCTCGAACGCCATCTTAACTGCAGGAATAATCGGCACAATCGATAACCAATACTCTACTGTGGGGAAGCTGTGAACATACTTCCGCATAGAGAAGTTACAGACCTTGAAAACCTTGTTATTTTTGATAGTGATACAAGCAAGATAGAGTTTCTCCGTGCCGTCACACTTCGGGCAGTTGATCAATAAATGGTCGCAGAAGCAATCCTTCAAATATTGAAGCAACCCACCCAACAAATCAGCAAAGGCGTTCAGCACCCCGGCTCTGTAGTCGACTAACGGCTCAAGTAAAATCTGCTTCTGTGGATCAAAAAGCTCCGCCGGAATTGAAGTTATTGTGTTGCTGGTGTAATTCAACACGTAGACGCGTCTTCCGTCGGGAGAAGTGGCTATCGAACCCGGCGCAATCTGTACGGGATGTCGATAGTTTTCGATAAGCTGGCCTCCGGGAGACATCAATCCAATCCGATAACTGTCGTCATACGAAAGCATCATGTGACCGGTCTTGGGGTTAAACGCCATGCGGATGCCGGTGTTTTCTTTTAGATCCCGAAGGGCTATCTGCTGTTGCGGTTGATCGATGTCAAAGATCGCTACTTGCTTGGTCGACTGACTGGGCTGAGGGTGGACCACGATGTAAAGCCGCTTCCCGTCTTGAGTTGAAATCGCAATGCTATCGTTTCCACTCAGAATGGTGCTCTGCATCCTTGCCTGGTACTGAACCGGCGGAGAAGGATTCTGAGCTTTCAAGTCGAGACGCAGAACACGATCGTAAAGATCGGGACCGGTGACGCTGGTACCCGTGGCGAAAGCGAAGCCGCCTGCTTCAAGCATCTCAAGGTGCCCGACTGCATTAAACGGGAACTTAGGAGTTGGATTTACGCCGACGTTCTCAGGGTTGAGCTCGTAAAGGCCCGTACCCCTTCCGGTCGCGTAGACCATGTTCGAACTTGCAAGTGTTCCTAACGAGCGAAACACGATATTGCAAGTCATCGTCGGGACTCGCCACCTGTACTTGAAGCCCGCGCTCACGTCTGCGACCGCAAACATGCCGTCTCTGTCTTGTATAGTTGCAGCCGCGTAGAGCTGTTTGCCGTCCTTCGAGAATGCGACGTCCCGAACGATGGCCGTTGGCGGACCAGGGAACTCCAGCTCGGCTACCATCTCGTTTTTCTTCAGATCGAAAACATGAATCTTGTTGTTCGCACCCAGCGAATACCCGATCTCGCTGTTTGGTGAAACGCGAAAACGCGTCTGAAATCCCTTGCCGAAAATCGTGGCCATTCCCGACTTTGCGTAAACCTCCGGATAAGCGGGAAACGGTCTTGCGTTGTCAAACATCGCGCAGAAGGTATGGCTCTGAAGCAGCCCGCGGAGTTTGGTATAAAACGCCCGCAGGATCGCGTCTTCCGTGCGAGGATCCTGGCCGGATTCTTCTGGTTCGCCGCCACCTGATAAGTAAACACGGCTGCCGTTATTCTTATTAACTAACTGAATCAGCAAATTCGTAAACGTGGTGAGTCGCTTCTGCGTTGGCCCAACGAGGTGTTTGTCCTCTCCAGGTTTTGTAGTGAACTCTCCCTTCGCGAAATCGATCAATGGCTTCAGACAGTCGTCGATGACGTCCTTCCAGATGGTGCCCTGCAGAAACTGTTCAAAGTTGGTTTTTGGAGGCTTGAATGGCTCCAAACGGAAAGGCAGATCCTTTGAGGCGCGCGGTTCGAGAATCAGACACACTTCCCCGTCCGGCAAAGTGGCTGGCGCCAACCCCGGTGATGGTTGAGTGAGCAGCTTGTCGAGAGGGACTTTTGTCAGTCTGTCGAGAATTACATCGTCACCGTCGCAGGTAATGGCGTAACCGGGACGAACGTTAACGCTGGTGCCCGCTCCACACTCCACTTGCAGCCCGCAAACAATTCCCCACCCATGCAGGTGTTTATTGTGAAAGCGGAGGTCACGCGCAGAACAGAGTCTATCCAGTGCATCCTGAACCGTTTCCGCACCGTCAAAATCACACTTCTTATTATCGAAGCAGATATCTTCAGCACAAATTCCCGTCAAAGGAGGAAACAGTTTGCGGCAATCTTTGATCAGCTCTAACTTGCCTTCCTGTGAACCGACCAGCGCCAGACGACAAAAATAATGCCGAATACCGCGGGGCGGCTGGGCGATCGGATCGTTGTTAGGTATGTCGTATGGCGGCCACTCGATCTCGCCAGTCGCAGTGCGAGCAGGTATTAACCAATAGTCGCCGGCGCGGTATTGACCATCGGAAAATTTGACCTGAATGCCGTTTTCCAATTCCATCCAGTCGGCAATGGCGGCCACGCCATCAGCGTTGGCATTGTTCTTCTCAGTCTGGTCCCAACGCCGCAGTTTCAAACCCTTCAGATTTGCAAATGCTGCCGCCGACGTTTTCAGTGTGATCGTGTTTTTGTCGACCTTCTCAATCTTCACCAGCGCCCGCGTGGTCCCTTTCAATTCCGACTCGTCGTCAACTATTTCAACCCATTGGCCAGCCGCGAACGCGCGCACTTGGTCCTTGCCGGCGTCCGCTACTGTCAGAACCTTGTTGGAAATTTTCGTAATTCGCGTTTCCACCCCCGCATCGCGTGACCACTTAAAAGTCATCTGGGCCAGACTCCCGCCCTTTTGTATTTCTACGCGATAGAGTTGGTTCTCAAGGCTCGTGTATCCCGTTTGCGGTGGAAGCAGACAAGGATTGTCTTCTGGTTTGGGCGGCTGAGTTCGCGCATTGAGCGTGCCCGTTGCCGGCGCCGTTAGTTCATCAAAGGCTGGTATCGCTGTATCACAGGTGACATCTACCGGAGGGTTGAGCGCTCCAACCTCCAAAAGTTTCACCTGCCAAACATTCTGCAAACGCGTTGTCGTGTCAGGTCCACCAAGGGCCACCTCGCGTATTAAAGGATCATCGAGGGCCGTAATCTCGCGTTGCCATGCATCCAGATAAGCGAGGTAAACGCCGTCATTAAGTTCCACCCTGCTTTGGGGTGGGTTGGTCGGTGGGCTTTCAGGCGAGGCGAAGTCCGGGTTCGGTAAGTAAGGCTGGTCCGTATAGGACCCATTGTTCTCCAACTCGCACAAAAGGCCTTCAACGTAGATGCGTCCTTTTGCGATAGTTAAGTTATGATCGCCTTCCTGAACACCAATCTTAAAACCATCGTCCTGCTTGGGAACGCCGGTGTGGCCGATAACATCAACCGCCTCGACTTCTGTGCGGTGAGTCGCGATATCCAACTGTTCGTTCCAATCCGCATCGAGTTGGACCCTGCCCTGTTGCATGAGGACGCCGCTGTAATGTTTCCCGGGTCGGAAGGTTTTGCGGCTGTAGTCGCCTGACATAATTTCACTCCTTCAAGTTAACTTAACTTGCGTAGAAAATTCCGGCTTCTAATCCGAAACGAAGGTACTCCTTGAGAGCGGCGCGCAGATTCGCTTCGCGGCGAGGTTGGTAAAGACTGTGAAACGCTCCCATTTCAACTTGATCGTCCGCGCCGCGCGTAATCTCCGATACACACGACTGACTCAGCTGGCCGTAGCCCGCATCGCCGAACCGGGTGGAAGTAAATGAAGGTCGCACGCGCAAGAAATCTGAAGCAGTTGCCGGCTGGCATCGATGAGGACTTGGCAAGAGAGAGCCCGGAGGAATAAACGAAAAGCGAACGCAACCCTGCTGTAAGCGTTCTGCTCTCACGGGCGCGGGCCATGTATCAGCCTCATCCAGGTCGGCGAGGAAGATGGAATTACTTGCGAGCTGCATAGTCTCGGTAAAGATTTTGCCGATTACCGTTGAATTTTCGATGCGCAGTCGCGCGCCGGGATCGTCTTCGGACAGTCCTGAATAAGCCACGGCCGTAGTGCTTGAGGCATCGATGATGCTGTTTGTTATGTGTACCTGCGCGCCGGCGATCGCCCGGATTGGACCAAGAATGCAGCGGTCGATTTCGACGACGGCGCCTTCGCCTTCGATTCGCAGGCGGGGCATAGGGACTTGTGGCGGTAACACCGTGGGCGGATTCGATCCAGGCACAAGAATTTCACCAATCGGGCCTGGAGCAAGGGTGCAATGCACCAATCGCAGCCGGCGAAGTTTGTTGGCCGGCGCTGAAGAGACGCGCACAACACCTCCGCCAATCAACAGTCCGTTGAGAAAGATCTCGCTATCAGCTCCTCCTCCGAGCACCAGCTCTTCATTTGGACCAAGGACAATTACCGGTTGATGTTGATTGGCCGCACGTAATTCCAGCTTCTTTCCTTCGCTGGTGCCTGCTACCAGATTCAGGCTGCCCAAGAACTGATCGTTGTTTGTGATCTCAACAACACCGCCAGTCGCCTTTATCTCGTTCAAAGCCGTCTGGATGTTGGCTTGGGGGTCAGGCACTTTGATCGGGGGTTCAGCAGAGAGTGACGATCCACGGTCATACTCGCCGCCTCCGATCTCTGTGCTGAACCCGTACTGGTAAGTGACGTGCAGGTTTTCCGGCGCCTCGTTTGGTGGAAGCGCGATGCGGCCGAGCACAGGGTCGATGGCGATCTTGTCGTTTGGCAGATGCGACCACACAGTCTTGCCATTTATGTCCTTGACTACATCGCCATTCGCGTCTGTAAGATCGCTCAGATCACAGACCTTTATCCGAGCGGAATCTATCGGCTTGAGCTGTGTTTGAGCGCTGGGACCTTTTTCGCTCAACAGAATGCTCGGTTTGTCTGTGCGGTAATACGTCGTCAAGGATCGGGCGAGCACACGTCGAGAAATTCCCATCGGCACATTGATTGGCTCGGCAAGATGAGTAATCTCATCTTCAGGTTCGGTGTGATTGTAGAGTTGGATATCTTTGCCGAGTGGGTCAAAAAGATAGCGGCGAGCATCAAACCGGTATGGCTGTCCATTGGTTACTGAATAGTCAGCCAACCTCCACAGGAAGATCCCCACGTTGGGAATGTTGTATTTCCCGCGAAGACTTTCTATCCGGCGGACGTCGGCGGTTCGCGTAACACTGTCGAAAGGCGTGCCAATGGTTTCCAGGGCCGCAGAAGAGTGAAGACTGGCAACTGCCAGGTTGTCCACCCGAATATGGTTCATGTACTGCGTAGTCGCGAGAAGTTGGAAATACTCGACCACGCTTGCATTCCAATCGGTGACATCCCGTGCGAGTTGCTCGAGCATGGCCGCGGTGCCCTTGCGACGCCGGTAGGCCATCGTATTTGCGACCATCGCACGCTCGGTAAAGCTCGCGCCCGGAAACGCCGAGATGCCTCGCACCCCGATCAAATCTCCGATGTAAGGAACTACCCACTCGGCACAAGTCTCGATAAATAGATTGTCGTATAGCTCCGCAAGATCCTCTTCGAGGACCAGCGACTGTTCGGAGATGACCGATAGGAGAGCTTTCAGTGGACCGCGCTGGCGTTTGTCTTCCAGTTCACTGAGCCGGCGAGCGTCTTCCGCGGTCAATGTTGGCTGCGACTGCAGCGATTGAAACTCTTCAGTTTCGGCTTCTGTAAGCAAGCCTTTCAGTTGTTGCGCCTGTTCGATATCGCGGATGCGATACACAGCCGGAAGTAGCGAATATAGTCTTTCTACATCGAAACTCATTTCGCGACCTCCAGGTTTAGTCCGTTCGTATCGAGCAACAACAGTTCGGCGGGAGAAACGTCGCCGCCTTTATCCGGTTGAGGAACAGCAGCAGCGATTCGAGGCTGGCGGCCAGGTGTTTTATCCGAGCGATGGAACTGGTCCACATCGACGGAAACTACGCCCGTAACATTCTGCATGATTGAAATGACTTCGCTCAGATGTACCGGTTGACCAAAATCCCTTGCTTCAAATGAGAATGCGCTGCGCAGTTTTTCTTCGACTTCGGCCTTCACTTTGTCAGGTAGGAAATCCGGTTCGACAGTAATCGTCGCGGTCAGACGGAAGAAGCGAGGTTGAAACGACTGGACCTTAAGTGAGACGAGTTGATCGCCGGCGTCGCGCATGGCGGCGATCAGGTTCTTAAACAGGGGCGACTCTTCCGTAACTTGCGCGCCGACTGAACCCGCAACCGTGACGAACACTCCCCGCCGTTCTCCAAACCAGGTCCACGTAGCCAATGCCTTACCGATTCCGCTGAAACCTCGAGCAAAGTCTTCGTAGTCTTTCAAAGAAACGACGCGGCCGAGTGTCAACACCGTCAACGGTGCATGACGTCGCGCGTCTGCCAGCACTTCCGCATCGGCGGCGCCTGATGAGGCGATCGGGTTGGTAACACCTTTAACGCCGAGTGGCCGCGTCATCAACTGCGTGAGCTGATCAGATCTCAGAACGCCGCCGAGCCCAATTCCCTTTCGATATTTTGCTTTGATGTTTTCCTGGCCCGTGGGTAATCGTGCGCCAGTTTCGCCATCACCAAAAATCACGGTGGTCTTACCGTCATCGCCGAGGCGTGTAACGTAAATGCGCTCCTCAGGTTCATGACCATAAAAGTCCGGCACTTCGCGCCAGAGAATGTCGTTGACGCGAACCTCAAGAGTGGTTTGCCCGCCGCCGGCAGTTGAAGAACTAACGTAGGTGAGGGGCGGCTGTTTTAGAACAAATCGCTGGAAGGCCTTCGTGGCGTCGCCGCCACCGAGTACTTCATTGGTTGTTTCCCCATGAGTAGAGAGGGCAACGTTGGCGGAGATAACTACGGTCGCAGCATCGTAGACATTCACCAACTCGGTTGTTAGAACCAATCTAGTGTGTTTCTCGTCCTGGGCGATGGCACTGTCGATCACAACCAACTCACTAACCGCCTTCTCGGCTTCCTCAATGCTCGTGAGAAATGTGATCGCTTCAGGTGGAGCTTCAACGAAGAACTTCGATCCAGCTTGGTTAATAACCGGCCATCTCTGCTTATTTAGGTTTGTCTCTGAATTCTGCGGCGGCGCCAGTAAAAAGAACTCGCCTGACGGCAACGGATTCTGCGGTGTTGATTTGAAACGCAGCCGGCGCAGCAACTTGCCCGTGACGATGATTTGTTTTCCACTCAGAAGTCCTTCGACCAGGGCGTCAAGCGTGATCCTTTCCTTCCATACAGGACGTTCAAGCGGCGTTTCGGCGAGTTCGAGTTCTTCACTCTCGACCAACACTGCGGTGGTGCGAACGGAATGTTCAAACTTATTGAGATCGATGCCCTCGAGGGTGACTCTTGATGTTTTCCCGCTCAGGAGGAAGTCAGCGCGCGATGCTTGAACCACCCGAGTGGCTTGGTAGAGTCGTTGAAACTCCTTTGGTTCCCCTGCCCCAGCGCCAGGATCGTTTGGTAACGACAGCAGCACCCAACTCCCGACTGTGATTTTTTGGTAGACGGCATCCAGGTCAATCGTGTCGTCAGACTTTTTGAACCAGGGCAGCCGTTCAACCTCATTGGTTTTTGGAGGACCAACAACAGCCATCGCAAGGGTGTTTGTGAAACCAGGATTCAAGTCTGCCACGATCCTTCCCGGCGTCACCTCCTTCAACGGAAACTGTGGCGAAAAGATCGTGAAGTCGGGCCACTCCATACGATCGGCCGGAATTAATTGGGCTTTATCCTGAAGGCCCAGAAGCCCAGCCTTCATGTCGTCCGGCAAGCTGCGCCAATCGGGAGCGTTATAACCAAAGATCGAAGCGCGATTGCGAAACACAAATACTCGAGACTGGGCCGGCGGATTTCTGCGCGGTGAGGCATCACCCAGGCTTCGCTCGAGAACGACCCTGGTACGATCGTCCGCAGCTTGAACTTCCACCGCCTTGATTGGTCTCACGTCCCAACGATCGCTTTTGCGATTGCTCGCCCGCTCCTGACCGACAAACAATAAGGAATCGCCCACCTTGAGATTGTTTGCCACGCCTTTCAAATAAACTGCGGTGTCGCCAAACACCGGATAGATCAACTTTCGCAATCTCGCTTTCAACGCGTTCCATTCAGGACGTGCTTCGATCTTTTCAGCTGTCTCAAACGTTTGAGCGAGCTCGCCCGGCCCGGGAACACTCTGCACCTTCGTGCCTACATCGATAGTGACCGGCGGAATCTGGGCCGGTGAAACCTGTGCCGACGTGCCGGGGGTCAGGGTTTGGCCCAATGCTCCAGGGGCCTCTTCAAGTGTGAAAGCCAGATAGGTGCTGGCCGCGACGCCCGGACTCAACTGGTAATTAATCAGACGGGCCAGCTCAAGTACTGACAGCCGTTCAGTCGCGGTGCGGAGGTATGCTTCGTTCGCAATTCTCTCCTGGTAAAACGACAACACATCGCCGACCGTGGCCCAGGCATCGAGTAGTGCGATCGAAAAGTCGTCGTTGTCGCGCGCGGTGAGACTGTTTAGTGCGGGGTGACCGGACGCCGTTAAGCGTGCCAACAGCGTCTCTTTGAATTGCGAGTGAGTGCCGACCCGGTACGCAATCGCCGATAGACCAGGACGATTCACCTTGGACGCAGGTGTTTCGATTGACGTACCTTCGCAACAACCGCAATCATTCAGTTCAGTTTTTGTGTCGACCGATGAACTCATTTGCCTAAGCTCGCTTCAATGTGAATACACCGCGTTCGGGAAAATTCGGATCGTTATCGAGGCGCGCTATCTCATGGAGCCCCATCGCCAGGCGCCCGGAATCAAGGGCCTCCGCGCTGGGAATTCCCTGTCGCTGAAACTTTGCGACTACTACCGAGGCAACACCCGTTACAGCCTGGGCCGCCGCGACGATCCGGCTTAGCAATACCGCCTGTCCAAAAGTGAAGTTGTCGGGATGGAAAACGCCGCGACTCCCATCGGTTTGAGTGCGGTTGCTGAAGACCTTCAGCAGGGCTTGTTGCACGTCTTCGAAGAAATAACCGGGGCTGATGCAGACCTGCATCTCAATTTCGAGTGGGACATCGGTTGGAGCGTCAACTTCCAGATCCTGCCCGGCCATCCGATAGCGCTCCAAACACTGCCGCAAGCCGTGTTCGAAGCCCGCATCCACCTGGGCGCCGGCGAAGCGATCGACTGTCAGAAACATCGTGTGCCAACTGCCGGTCCAGCGGAGCCTTGCGGCGGAGCGCTGAACGTCAAGTCCGCACCGCCCGACGACGTCTTTGCGAATCGTGAGCGCCTCGTAGTCTGCGGGTGTCACGGCGCGCTCCTGCCGGCGAAAAGCGCTGGGCGCGTTTTGCCTAACGTGCTCAATCGTTTCCGGATCCACACCGCCGGTTGCCGGCAAGAGATTACTGACGCTGAGGATCAACGTCGAAGTTGGATCGAGAAACGCCGGGTCGCTCGTCACCACATGGCTGATCGAATCGGCTCCCACGTTACCCGCGGTGCCGTTGCCGATCCGGTACGTAGCGAAAAAGTTCGTACCTTCCGGTGGCCGTCTTCCGGAGCGCCCATCGCCAAAACGCAGGTACGCTGTTCCATCGACTTCAACCTCAACCACAAAAACTTGATCGCCCGGGTCGCTGCTAAGGAGATCCCGACGTGGTGTCCAGGAGTCCTTCGGTTGACTCAAGTCTTCGCGGAGCCCGATTCCTGGTAACGGCAACACGTTTGAATCTTCGAACAGGAGTTGGCGCGTTGCTGTGGCCGGTGGAGGCTTTTTCCGGTCGTAAGGACTGGCTTGGGTAATCGGAGAGTATTTCAGTCGTGGTCGATAGCGCGGCGCTACAGCTGACATTGTCGCCGCCTCGCAACGACTCGTAGGCGAGCGGGAGATTCGAGTAAGCGCCTGCACTGACCCGGGCGCCACTGATGGCTCAAGTAAACTGTCTGGAGAATTCGCCGCTTCATCTGCGACTGTATAACCATGGTCCACCAGCCCGATATTTCCAAGTGCAACCCCTACGTCCTCGAAGAACGTGTTTCGAACCAAACCCGAAACACAGAGTGCGAATGGCAATGCGTCTTCCTTCGCCCACTCAATTTTGGTTACGGGAACAGGATTGTCGTCAGGTTGCGGTTTGAATTGTCCGCCGAGAGGATCCTGTATCGCTGCGTCGACCACGGTCAGACGCACTGCATGTCGTCGTGTTCGGTCAGCGTCTTCGGGTCTGCCGGTTTCTGGCCCGCGCTTTTCAACCAAAACGAGCACGTCGTTGGCTTCCAAGGTTGGGAGTTCACCTTTGAGATATGCCCTCGTTGCGCCTTTTGGAAGACAACACTCGCGAGCGCCCCACGTGTAAAACTCGATTTCGTTGTGCGATTCGAAGAGCTGGATATCGTCCAGTAGTTCAAAAATCTGTGGACGCTCAGACAGCGCTTTCGCAAACGCGTCGGTCGCCTGTCCTATGACGGGCGCACCTTCCAGTGCCGCAACACGGGTGAGCAGCTTGGTGGTTTTGGCTTCTTCTCCCGGACGTAACACCAGGCCATCGGCGGCAGCTGCTACTTCGAAATGCACCCAC
>DASQKG010000293.1:0-4304 GCA_035630655.1 Pyrinomonadaceae bacterium | reverse complement strand
GGCCTTGACGTCGGCGAGTGTCAGCATGCGGTCGACCACTTCCTGCGGGGTCGGCACATAGATCACATCGAGGCGGGGTTCTTCCTGTGCGTATACCGCGGCCGCGGTCAGGCCGGCGGCCAGCGTCAAAGCGAATACGGTGGGACGAAGCGAAGCGAAACTCGGCATCATGGACACACTCTCCCTCATCGGCCGTTCGGCCTGTACTTTCTGGTCAGAGCCTTGGGTTGCAACGGAAACGGCTGGAGCAGGATGCCGAATATGCCAAGCGGATTTCGGACGGCATCATGCCTTAAACTATTAGAATCGATCACGTTTGTGATTTTGGATCAATCGGTTCCGAAATCATGGCGGTCTTGGTCCTTGGCCCGCTTCCTGGTCCGGTCCTCGGCCCGCTTCCAAGCCCGCTTCTTGGCCGCGATCCTTATTCCTTTTGCCCCGGATTTGGAACCACGGGCGTTGTGCCGCGCCCGCATCTTGCGCCAAGCTTGCCTGATCAGGGGGGAGGGACTATAGGGGCGCCCGACCACCCTATGGTGCGGGCGCGTAGCTCAGCGGAAGAGCACTTCCTTGACATGGAAGGGGTCACAGGTTCGATCCCTGTCGCGCCCACCACCCAGTCCAGCGATCTGGCGCTTTTCCGAGAAATGGGAGAGAACGTCGTTTTTTGAACTCACGCGGATCGCCAAAACTCAACTTCTGGGTCGGACCCGGAGAAGTCGAAAGCCAACCCTCACAATTCGTAGGCTCCCCAGCGTCCTAGGCTTCCGGGGAATGATAGGTGCGCATCATGAACCGCACATTAGAAGCGACCGTCGCTTCCGTGATCTTTGTTATGAGCTCTGCCGTAACCGTAGCTTCTGGCCCGTTAGAGGATGGACACGCGGCTTTCCAAAGGAAGGAATACGTGACTGCTTTTCGTTTATTACGACCGTTGGCGAGCAGTGGAAATGCCAGTGCTCAGTTTGAGATTGGCTATATGTATGCCCACGGCTTTGGGGCGCCGAAGAACGTCTCGGAAGGTCTCAGATGGTTTGGGCTCGCTGCCGAGCAGGGCTACCCCGATGCGGAAAGCTCACTTGGATTTGCTTATTATTTTGGCGAAGGCGTACTTTCAAATTATAGAGTAGCAGCCAAATGGCTTCGCCGCGCGGCCAATCAAGGGCTCGGCAATGCACAAAATAGATTAGGCCTCATGTACGAGAGAGGTGAAGGCGTGCCGCAGGATTACGTTTCCGCGTATCTATGGTTCGATCTTGCAGCGGCGCAGGGTTTCCCGGCAGTTGCTCCAAACCGTGAACGAGTTGCTGGGCGGATGACCGAAAGTCAGATTGCCGAAGCGCAGAAACTTTCACGAGAATGGAAGCCGACCAGACCCTGAGCTAGCCTTCCGGTCACTACGCGAGACGCTCGGCAGGTGCCGACGCTAGCCGCAGATCAGCAGCAGGAGCGGAAGCACCGGGGCCTCGGCGCGTGGGGGTAATTATTCGGAGTGCAAGGGCGTCACGCGGGGCATCCGACAATGACCGAATTAGAACTTGAGGCAGCACGGTGTCGTGATGCCGCCGCCTCGCGCCAGTCAGCGCGCGAAATGGAAAGCCGAACCCGAGCCGGAAGGGCGTTTCAGCCGTTACGGACTTGCTGTCCACTGCGGGTTGGGAGCGGATTAAAGCGCTTAAAGCTTTGATGTAACCAGACACCGTTCGCTCATGTTCCACTCTGAAAACTATAAGCCTCACCGGCAGTTTGATGCTGAACGGGGCCAGGGTTGTGCATTAGAAACGTGCAGCAAAGCCCGCATCAGCTCAAAATAAATAACCTAGAGGACGAGGCATTTGGCTCCACAGTGACTGATGCACTGGCGTCACACTTCTGTCAGGGAACCGAAAGGAGTTTCGTCGCCCCTTGCGCCGGAACTGCGCCTGGCTATTGATGTTAATTAGAAATGGTGAGGCAGGAAGAATAGGCATGCGGCAGGTCGTCAGTGTGATTTCAGGCCTCTCATTTTGCTTAGCCTTCCTACTACCGACTCCTACGGTGGCCAATCCAGACGCCGCCAGTCCCACCGCCGGCGACGATCAGATTTTAGTGGAGACCATTCGCGCGACAGTCGGAGATCCGCTCAAAAGCATAGTCGACAATGCCAGGGATATCGAGGCGCTCCGCACATTTTATTCGGCACGAAACAATGCACCGGTCTTCGTACGCCCAGATGGCCCCACGGAGAAAATGCGTGCTGCTATTTCGCGATTAAAGGCCGCAGACCAAGATGGCCTGAATTCTAGCGACTATCAAACGCCCGCAATCGAGGGCATCTCTCCAGAAAAGCTGGTTCGAGCCGAGATCTCGTTGATGTCGACTGTGTTGAAATACGCACGGCACGCACAGTCTGGACGCGTTGATCCTTCCCGCATCAGTATCAATATTGCTTTCACGCCGCCGGTGCCGGACCCGTTGCAAGTGCTCAACGCGATTTCCGAGTCGGTCGATGTCGCGGCTGTACTAGATAACTACAATCCGCCGCATAGCGGATTTCAGGAGCTTCGGACAAAGTTGCGCGAACTGCGCGCCAGCAGCGAGGCCAAACCCGTTCGCACTAATGCGAGCACCATTGAAAGCGTTATTTCCAACATGGAACGCTGGCGGTGGCTGCCACGCGACCTTGGCGATGCCTATGTATTGGTGAACATTCCAGATTACACGCTGACCGTCTTCCGCGGGGGGCGCAATTCCTTTCATACGCGCATTGTGGTCGGCAAGAAGGATACGCCCTCCCCAATTTTCTCCGACGAAATTGAATCCGTTCAAATCAATCCTACTTGGCACGTGCCACCGGCGGTTCTAGCTCGAAATCCGGGAATGGTTGGTCGGGGCGACTTTCTGGTTTCCAGAAGGCGCGACGGAACCGTTGGTGCGAGTCAGCGTCCTGGACCGAAGAACGCGCTCGGGCAAATCAAGGTCAATTTTCCAAACCCCTTCCTTGTTTACCTGCACGACACGCCAGACAAACACTTATTCAAGTTGGAGAAGCGCGCCTATAGTTCTGGCTGTATGCGAGTTGAGAATCCAGATCAGTTTGCCGCGCTCATCCTTTCAATCAGTTCTTCAGAAGGAAAGTACACGCCTACACAGTTGAAGAGCCTGTACGGCAAGGGTGAACGATACATCTCGCTCCCCGCTCGCGTCCCAGTCTATCTGGTGTATATGAACGCGTATGTCGCTGATGGCCGACTGGTCGTGAAGCCCGATATTTACGACTACGACGCGCGCGTGCAGTCGGCCTTAAAAGGTCGCTATCTTGTTGTTCAAGAACGCAGTCAACGTGGCAGCTCTGTCCATCGCTCGGCTCGCGCCAATTCGTCTCAACGACCTTACCGGATAAGAGAATTGTCTACTTTCACCGGTCGACGGAGCGTATTCGGATTTTTCTGAGACGATTTAGCCTGTGTGGGTTGCCAACTCATTCGTGCCCCGGCTTTTCCGCTTAGCGGGTTGTCGGGACGGGCTCTTTGAAATTCACGCACCATTTGGGCCTAACTCGTTTCTCCAGTCTCGGAGAACAGTTGACCCGGCATGACTCGGTCACGCATTCCAGCAACTGGGAATTGGTTCTCTGTTGCCCTGCAGACGTAGCGGATCGTGCTGCTGGAGACAGCTTCTGCGCAGTCACTTGCTTACGAAGTGGTGCATCTGCGATCGCCAGCTTTGTTGGCGGCGCGCTTGGAGCCGACTGTGGTTCGCCCATCGGTCTACTGTTGCCGCCTGAACATGTCAGGACCAGGAGGAGAGATGCGGCCATCAGGCGTTTCATTTACTTTTCCTGGCGCCGCAGTATTTGCAATTTGGCATGGACGACCAGCTAAGCGCGACTGTGGAGCCTATCTGAAAACAATGATGCAACTTTTGCTGGGGGCAAGCTAGATTGCCTACAAGAACTTTTAGACGATTTTGGAACAATCGATTGGCAGCCAGCGTTCGCTAGGGCATGGGAAGAGACCCACTTCAGCCTCAAAATCCTCCAGTCGAGGAGCCCGGCAAACCTTATCCAGTCGAACGGCCGCCAGAGCCAGCGCCTAATGAGGACCTGCCTCCCGTGGATCCGCTATCGCCCGACTTACCGAAAATTTAAGCCGCTCAAAATTCTCGATCCTTTCCTACGTTTCGGAGACCGGTTCGACCACTGGGTGGTAGGCACTCAGTTCGATCCCTCTCGTCTCCACCACCCAGTCTGGCCGTTCCCTCGTTTTCGGGAATAGTCTGAGAATGCTTGCGTGTGCGAGGCTTTTTGTATCGCGGAGTTAAGG
>DASQKG010000292.1:0-16550 GCA_035630655.1 Pyrinomonadaceae bacterium | reverse complement strand
GTGCGCATTCGTGTCCTTCATAGCTCCTGGTGGCCGACATTTCCGCTAAAGACGAAACAATCCCGTGTTTGATTTCTTTCAGCCTCAGAAGCAGACGGTCGTTTGCCAACGCCAGCGAATGACCTTTTTTATTGTTCTCATAATGCTCGCGTGCGCGCTTGACCTGAAACTTGAGGTCCTCATTGTTCCATGGCTTGGTGAAGTACATATAAACCAGCCCACTATTGATTGCTTCCACGAGCGCTTCCACGTCCGTGTAGCCGGTCAGCAGAATGCGAACCATATGAGGTCGTCTGGTTGCGGTTTGCTTTAACAATTCAATGCCCGTAATTTCAGGCTGGTTGAGATTTTTACTTCACCGCGCCCGGTAATTGCTTGGGCAGCGTTTACCAGCAGATTCATCCACACTTCATTGAGCTGGCCCGCATAACAACTGATAAGCGGCAACTCTCCGTAGTTTCGCTGAACAATAATTTGACCAGGAACTGAAGTAGCCGGAAAGCAGTCGAATGGTTGAATCAATGCCGCCGTGAACTTCAATTTGTTTTAAATCGGCCTCGTCGAGCCCACCCACGGACGCAGCCGTCACGTTTTACTATCCTCAATTAGGGAATTTCACTGACGTCACACTCGCAGTCTTTCACGTGGCAGATTTTCAAATCAGCACTGAAGGAACACGCGTGCGCACTGGAAATATTGGGGGGCGAGGCGGGTCGATTGGCATTTACAGGCATTCACACCTGGAGTTTTATCGGGGTAATACAGGACTTCCGTCGTACGCCTCGCGAGTAAGACTACGAATTGATCCGGCCACCGTTTTCACTACGTCGACAAATTCGAGGGTTCGCAGCGTGGCACGGAGGCCTGTACCAGGACTCACCTTTAAAGTTTCACATAACAACAAACGGTCCAATGCGAGAGGGGATCACCCTAAGGCATTGGACCGTCGTTTTTGACCCGATGTCTCACGTTGGTACCCACGCGCAACAGTCGAATCTATGGGTTTCATTCTAGGGGTCGCTTAGATCAACGTCAATGAGCGGCTCTGAAATAAAACATTAATGAGGTAGTGGGGAGACTCTTGCAGCGTTAGGTGTGGACATTAGGCCTGGTAATTAGATTTATCCGCGTTGCTGTTTGAACCTTCGCACTAAAAACGGTAACGGGCGCGATGGCCGCGCCCGTTACTCGGATTTAACGGTCTTAGGGAACGATTATCTGCTGGGACTGATTACTTCATCATCGTCCCTGGTCAGTATTACTGCGGTGATGATCGCACCAGCTCCGCCCAGGATAATCGCGGTCCAGGCACCCGTTCCCAAGCCGCCTCCGTCGCTCGCCGTGGCGATTGCGAAACAAACGGCCGCCCTTCGTTTCGAGTCCGACTTCGTGGTCTTTCCGTCCGGCGTAACAATCTCACCATTAACATTCTCGTTGGTACGTAGCCTGCCGCAACCGCGTCTGAGGTTAACCTTCACTACGTTTCCATTATGGTCAAATTCGAGGGTCAACTCTGAACCTGGTTCGATTTCCAACTCGCCCAGAGTTCCAAGGTTGATTGTCGCTCCAACTCCGGCCGGTGTTTCAATGATGGCTCCAGTAAGAAGGTTGGCTCCACTTGCGGCGCTGGCGCCGTTTACGGTGATTGGTTGATTACCGGTGGTTGTCAATCGCGCAATGAATTGCTGTGGCAGCACAAAAGATCCGGCGACAGCGTTTTGGCCCGAACTGATCGGCTCGATACCGTCGCGGGTTCTCAACTCCGCCAAGCCGGTTTCGGTTGATACCGTCGTGTTGTTTTCGGAATTGATGGTAAATGAAGTCGCGCGAGTTCCATCAACCGATACCAGGCCGTCTTTAGTCGCGATGTTTACGAAGACCCCGACTGGCGTTGTGACGTAGCCTTGTCCGGCATGCAACGTTCCTACAAGAGTGTTATCTGTCAAACTAAGCGTGAGGCTGCTATTCGCCGGCAACTCGATGCGGCCCAACCTGCCCAGACTCAAGGTAGCACTACTATCCGCGGCGGTTACTATCGTACTGTCTGAAAAAAATGTACCGCCCGAAATTGCACTCTGACCATCCACCGTAACCTGACCGGTTACTGATAACCCGCCCGATCGAATAAAGGGGGTAGCCGCAGTCAGTACCGAAGTCATTGTAAGAATAGCAGCGGTTACCCAAACTGCGATGAACTTGCGGAGCAAGGTTTTACTTAACATGTTGATTTCCTCTCAAGTCGTTGTGGAGATAGTGCGGAATCCGTATGGTGGCGATAAGGTATCCGCTCACCAACCGTGCTGAACGGAATGGGAAATCGGTAGCTGATGGTCCAGGACCACGGCCGCACGATAATCGCCTCGCGTCTGAGCCACTTTTCCGCAAATTTCAATCTAGGCCAGCGGCGGGAAAGTAACACGCTCAGGGGCGCATGTCTAGCACTATCCGTGCACATGCGTACAGAATCTTGTGATTTCACTGGGTTCACGCAGTCTAAAAATACGAAGGGCGAGTTCTTTGTACCGCGTGACATGACGAAAGGAAGAGTGCTGTGAGAGTAAGAATGACAACTTGTGGTTTTCTGCGTATGTTAGCCATTACTATTTAAAAAGTTATAACCGCGTCCCCCGACGCGCACCACTAGTCATAAAAAAGAGCTTGAGAAGTGTAAAAGATTGCAGGCTGATGAGAGCGCCAGACCAATGTAATAATGCTCGCACAGCACGAGCAACCACCACAAAGATGCAGCCCCTGCCGCTGCAAGGTAGCCGGCCAACAACTCAGACGCGCGCTCAAATCGTAATGCCCTTGATGCGAGGGAACGGCTTGTTCGTCATCCAGTTTTCGAAGAAGTTAGCGAACAGCCCCCATTCAGGGTTGGCGTTCATCCAATTGGCCATTGGGATCTCGCCGTTCGCGGTCTTTATCTTGGTGGCCTTGATCTCAGCGGCGAAGGCGCTCACCTCCGCGCTGCCGGCTTGCTGGGCCATCTGGAAAATCCCAATCGCTACCGCTCCCGAAATGTAAGGTCCGAACGAAAGCATGTTTTTCTGAAGCCAAGTGCGAGCCTTGGCAATCTCGCCCGAAGTCGGCGGGTTGGAGATGGTGGAGAGTTCCGCGAAGGGGGGCTTCGGCGTTTTCGACCCAAGTGTGCCCTGGACCGTCGGATCGAATGTCCACTTCTTACTCTGGATGTACGAGAGAATCGCCGGCGTCGCCTTGGCCGTGGCTTTGAGTCGCGAGTGGAGGAGTATCGAATCGTCGTTGCTGCTTAGGCCCCCTTTCACAGCCGACTCGACATCGCTCTGTGTGCGTCCGGACTTCCAGTCCTCGGGATCGACAGTAACGCCCTCGTAGTCGGGACCCCAATTCGAAAGCTCTGTGACTGCAAGTGGGCGCAGGCCAGTGGCAGCCAACACGCTGTTGACAGAGGCAATCGCGGCCAGGGTGGTAATTCCGTCGTTCCAAGGCTTGCTCCGGAACCCGGGCGTGCGGAATCGCCCCGTTCCATGTGCAATCACGTCCTCGATATAACCGCGGTTCGCGGTTGGGATCGTGTCCCAGGACTTGCTCTTTTTGGCATCGTCACGGCCTTGGATCAAGGCATCGCGGATTGCCCACTCGGTCCGGAGAATCTTCTCGGCCCGCTCCTCCACGGTGCCGCTCAAGAAAATGTGGTTATCGGTGGCATCGTTCCAATCGTAGGCGTGGTTTCCAAGCCAGTGGCCCGAGGCTGCGATGTCGAAGACAACGCGCCAGTTGTCGCCCTGAGCTACACGCTTGCCCACCACATAGAAAGTGGCCCGGGCGCCTGCAGCATCGAGTGCGGTCAGAACGGCCCGCGTGTTGCCCGCGCTGTCCGGCCCGTCGTCGTACGTCAACTCGACCCGCTGGATCCGCGCCCCTGCAGGCGACATCGCGGGCAGGGGCGGGGACGTCAGCTGGGCCGAATGACATGTCCTGTATGGAGCGACGCCATCGTAACGGTGGCGGAACCCACCCCAACCAAGCGTGGCTACGGCCGTTTCCGCCTGCAATTCATCCGTATCTCTGGATGCCGACATCTCTCGGGTGGGTGTCTGAACTAGGCGCTGCTGAATCACATGCGCCAATTCGTGTGTCAGGAGACGTTGGCCGCCGCTGGTTTCCGGGCGGTACATGCCCTCACCGAAAACTATGTCCTCTCCTACCGTGTAGGCTCGAGCCCCGATTTGACCCGCCGACTCCATAGCCTTGCGGTCCGTGTGCACGCGGACATGTGCGAAGTTATGGCCGAACCGTCGCTCGAAAAAGGGGCGTGTAGCGGAATCAAGAGGGTGCCCTTGCGCGCGTCTGATTTGAGGGTCGAAGGGCCGTGCCGCAATTCCTTCTGCGTCTTTGATTTGTACGCCCTTGGTCTGTGGACGCTCGTTTACGTGGTCTGGTTGCTGCGTGGGTATTATGGAGAAGTCATGTCCAAGGCGACCAGATGCGGTCGCATCCCCGGCCTCAAACCCATCAAGTTGTGCCTGCAGCAGCCGCTGTCCGGCTTGATTCCCAATCGTGCGTTGCAGATGCAGAAACGAGTTTGCCTGAGGACCAAAATGTGGCCGACCGACTATCTCGGATTTGGCAGACGTAGTCTTCTGAGATGCCTGTTGTTTCTGAGCGAAAGTGCGCATGGTAGACATTCTTTCATTCGATTATAGGGCCTAACACTCGAATTTAACCGCGCCGAACAAGTCGCATCCGACCTGACGGTGTATAGAAATGGATGAAAGCCAAGCTGTCGAGGCGTCGGGTTGAATGAGTTGGTAGACACACCATGACCTCCAGTGAGTATGGGTAAACCGGGCCGCATGGTTTGCCTGGTAGGGAATAAAAATTAAGACCTTGACAGCACCGTTGAGAGCGTGCCCTAACTGAAGCCTGGTTTACTTGATTTTTCGCCGGCGCGAGGCCTGACGCTTGTGAGTCGCACGTTGACGATGGTTGAGCGCGCAAACCATACTCCGCCTCTCTCGAATGTGTCAATCAAGATTCGCAACTCTGGAAATCAGGTCAGCTGTTAATCGAGGCCCGGTAAATCGGATTGACAGTGATCAGCGACTGTAATAGTCTCCGCGTCTCACTTTTTCCGCAAACGAACTTGCTTCTCACGACACAAAAACTTTTGAGGTGACTCCATTGACAATAGAACTCACCACCCGCGAAGACTTAATCGACACTCTGCACCCCGCGGGTGAGCTCGAGCACAACTTGATGTACCAATATTTGTTTGCCACCTACAGCATGAAGCGCTCGACCAATGAGGGCCTCAGCGAAGTGCAACTGGAGAAGACGCCCGGCTGGGCGCGCTCATGACGCTCGTCGCGCGGCAGGAGATGGAGGAGAGGTCAGGATGTACGAAAAAAATCAGGCCCAGCAGGAATAGCTGGAAGCATTCATCGCAGACCACGGTGGAATTGCCGGCACCGTTCATGTACAGCGTCGCGAGGATCTGTATTTGACGGCTGCGCATAACATCCCGCCTCACGTGGTTGCGATCGTGGCCCATGTGGCACACGGCAAGGGAATGGCTGGCGTGGCCCAGGTCAAAAAGGAGCCAGTGCAAACGTGCAACTTGCAGACCGACGAAACAGGTAATATCAAACCGGGCGCTAAGGCTGTCAGTGCCCGGGCCGCAATTGCCCTGCCGGTGCTCGACAGCGCTGGTACGGTGCGCGCTGTGGTTGGCATCGCATGGAGTCAGGAAGCTGAGATTGGGGCAGCGGAACAACAGTCGTTGATGGCAATGGCCGCGGCCTTACCGCAATAGCGATCTACACCTAGTTCACTAGTCTAATAAAGCAATCGGTAGCATATGGCGGCGGACGGCAACCCAATTCTGGAAATGCTCTTCGATGAGCTTTCTTTCCCGACGAGTCTAACGATTGGGGACGATGGGACTTTTTATGTCGCAGAGTCTGGCTTGTCCTTCGACGGAGCCGCTACGGGCGGTCGAGTTTGGCGTCTTGAGTCCAACGCGAGGCGCACACTGCTCGTCGAAAATTTGCGCGCACCCGTCAACGGCCTGACGCTTCATAGGAATCGACTTTACATTTCCGAAGGAGGACATCCGGCACGCATCAGCCACGTCGACTTGAATGGAGACTCGCAGAAGGTGATCTTGGAAAACCTGCCCGGCCCGGGCAACTACCACACGAACATGGTCGCGTTCGACGGGGATGGCAAACTTTATTTCAGCCAGGGCGCGATGACCAATACCGGGATCATCGGCCTCGACTCGTATGAGCTGGGGTGGCTGCGCCGTCTGCCTCACAACCACGACCTGCCCGGCTATGACATAACTCTGAATGGGGTGAACGTTGAAACGCCCGACCCGCTGAGCCGGCATAAGAACGCGCGAACGCAGACGGGAGCGTTCGTGCCTTTTGGAGAACGGACGAAACTTGAGCAACGCATCACCGCGCAGTTACCGTGCACCGCCGCCGTCATGCGTTGCAACCTTGATGGCAGCGAGCTGGAGCTGATTGCGTGGGGATTGCGGAGCGCCTACGGGCTGGGGTTTCTTCCTGACGGAAGACTGCTGGCAATCGATCAGGGAGCAGACGATCGTGGCAGCCGGCCGGTGGGCAATGCGCCGGACATGCTCTTTGAGGTACGCAAAGGAGCGTGGTATGGCTGGCCGGATTTTATCGGTGATGTGCCGATCACCGACTTGCGTTATCAACCAGAGCGGGGAGCAGTTCCCACTTTCCTGCTCGCAAACCACAATCAACTGCCCCCGCCCGAAAAACCGAGACTATGCTTTCCGCCACATACCGCTGCAGCCAAGTTTGCGGTCGCGCCCGAGAGCGCGGCGCGCTGGGCCGGCCACCTGTTCGTCGCACTCTTCGGAGACGAGGTGCCGTTGACGGCGCCTTCGGGGCCGAGGGTCGGACGCTCTGTGGTGCGCATCGATCCATCTCATTGGAGTCTTCATCCCTTCGTGACCGAGGGACTTCTGCGGCCTATCGATGTTCGTTTCAACTCTGTGGGCGACGAGCTTTACATTTTGGATTTCGGGCTCTTTGAAATGCTCGACAACGGTGGCGTGAACGCTAGAGCAAACAGCGGCAAGCTCTGGCGCTACCGCCTGCCCGCGTGAAAAGGACGATCCACGAATCATACGAAATAGCACTAAAGGGATTCCGTGTTGTTAGCGTGATTGGTCGTTTGGCCTCCGCGACGAATCAAATGAGGAAACCGACCATAAGGCGTGCCGGATGGGAACTCTACTTCTATTAGGATTCGTTCTGAGCCTCGACAGCTTTCGCGTCTCGCTAGGGCTGGGTGCGTTGAAGCTGAGTCGCCTGCGGCATGTTCAAATCGTTCTCGCCTTCGGATTGTGTGATGGACTGGCGCCGCTAGTGGGGCTACTGATCGGTAAATCGCTCGTCACCTATATTGGTTGGTGGACGGAATACCTGGGCCCGCTCGCGCTCTGCGCCTATGGCGCTTATGTAATTTACGTGGCGAAGCGTTGTGCCGGGGAAGAAGCAAGGGAATCTGGCCCCTGGATTGTGCTGGGTCTGCCGCTCTCAATGAGTCTGGACAACCTGATTGCCGGCGCGAGTCTGGGGATGGTCGGGTTTCCGTTATTGATCTCGGTTGCCGTCATCGGTTCGATGAGTGCGTTAATGTCCCTGGCAGGTCTGAGGCTCGGAAGCCTGGCGGTTAGCTTCTTGAGGATTAACACCGAACTGGTCGGCGGCGTGGCGCTTGTTTTGATCGCCCTGGTGCTGGCGATTGAGAATTTTTAGGACCCATGCCGACTGGGAGAATAGATCATTCATCGCTGACTCAGCACTTTCCGAACTGTTCGCCGTTGACTTTGCCGTTATGGTGGAAAGTCATCGTTCATCCACTGTTGGAATAGCTGAATTTGTTCAGGCGTCAGCGGATCCATTGGCGGCGGCGGCATCTGATAGCCCGCGTCGCTGATGCGCGAGAAGATGAGCGTAGCGTTGGCCCTTACGTGATCATAGTTCGTCAGGTCAAAGCGCCACATCATTTGGCCTTTGAATTGACTGAAAAGGGGCTGGATGTCATTGCTGAAAGAAACGGCCATCATCGTTCTCCCTCATTTTGTTGCTTTTTTGCAGGCGCGTCGCCGTTTAAGAAAAATGTACGGGCCGACCTCACGGCTGCCGCTGCGGGCTTATTTCGTTGACTGCGGCAAGCCGTAAATCTTCAGCACGCCACCGCCTTCTCTGCCAAACACGAGCGCGCCCGCCACCACATAATTTTTCCAGATGGCAGGACCGAGGCAGTAACCATAACCACCGTTGTAGCCATCGGTCTGCATGCCCAGATCGTCGTTCCAGAGCAAGGTGCCGTCGCGCACGTCGAACGCGTAAATGGAAATTTTGCTCGTCGAACAGAACACGACGTCGTTCACTACAGCCGGCGAACTCAGACCGCTCTCACCGGCGACGGCATACATGCCCACGGTTTGGCCGGTGGTGGGTTCGGTGCTCGAGGTGTGCTTATACAGGGGCGGGTCGCCGGTGTCTGTGGGCCAGGCATCGTCGAGCGTGGCGGAACTAAGATCGATCGCGCGCATAAACGGAGTGGTTTCGTTGTCGATACCCGGATGTTGCGAATGATAGTTTGGCCCGCCCATGCCGAAGAAAATGCGCGGCGAGATTGTTTGCGGATTATCGTCTGAACCGGGGTAGAGAGCGCCAGTGTTGAAGACGCCGGAGAAGTTTTCGTTGGGTACGGCATCGGAAAACTCATTGGACAGATGAGGATTAATCGTCGTGTCATTGGGGTCAGGATGCGCATCCACCGTCTCAATCCTGGTGCCATCATTCCTAAAGGGAAGCATCTGTCGTTGTTTGATCCAGGCTAGAGTCGTGGCGTCCAGCAGGAAACAGCTTCCATTCTTACAAGCGAAGCTGACGACCTTGGTCCCGTTTAATGTGAAAAGCACCGGCGCCCCACCGTTATCAATGTCGATGTCGGATGGACGGTAATTGCTGCCGGGGGGCACTTGATAGAAAGCCTGAAAACCACCCGTCTCCGCATCGAGAGAGAGTATTCCGTTTGAATATCCCTTGCTGGGTAGTTCGGGATGGAAGTAGGGCGGCGGCGGTGGCGTCGTCCCCACGCCCGGCCAATCGTCATTTGGTTCGGGCTGCTGATTACCCGTGCAACAGTAGATAGAATTCAAATCAGCGTCGTAAGCAATCGCGCCCCAGACCGAACATCCCATGTGCGGCGTGGCGTTCGAAGTGCTGAACATCGCGGGCAGCGTCGGTACCCCGACCGCTGCTGCCGGCAATACGTTCGGCAGGTTGTCCTGGCTGTCGTCAAACTGGTTAGTACAGTAAATCCAATTGACGTTGCCGGTCGCGGTGTCGAGACAGAAGACGAAGCTGAAGAGATCCGGATTCTCACCTTCGCCGCAACCCACATAGAGGCTTTTCCCGTCCGCAGTGATGACTGGAGACGACCACACGACTGCGGGCGGAAAGCCGGCAGCGACTCCCGCGTCATTAGTGATGGGTTGGTTGTGTGCCGGGTCGGCGTTGCGGAGATCTGTAATCCAGTCGGGCTGCAACGTTTCTTGATCGAGACAGTAGAACTTACCGTTGAAGGCCCCGAAGTAGACGCGGCCGTTTGCGACGGCTGGGGTGCACCCCATCCCTGTGAAGCTATGCGCATCGCGCGCCGCAGTGCCTAAGTCCCAATTGAAGGTCTTAACAATCTGGCCCGTCTGAATATCTATTTTGTGCAGCGCCCCCCCGTTGCCGCCCTGAGCCTGTTGGGAATTGGCCAAGCCGACATAGACGAAACCATCGGTGACGGCAGGCACTGAAAGCACCGGACCGTCAAGTGAGAGCGTGAAAAGCGTCGTGAACTGCGGCGCCTTGTTGCCGCTCTTGAAGTTGGCACTCGTCAGGTCGCTGTCGGAAACGAAGCCAGTGTGGTCCGGACCGCCGTGATACATCCACCAGCCGCTGGGTGTCTGTGCGGTGGTGGGCGCGGGTGGTGCAACACCAGCGACGCTCAGAGGCGGCGGTATGGGTATCGACGGAGTTGCCGTTAGCCGGCGACCTGTGGCCCGCGCTAATTCAGTCTTCTTATCCATTAGTGTGCCCTCCGGTTCAGGCCCCAGCTAAAGTCAGATTGCCCGGCTCTGTAATGACAACTCATGCAGCTATTGCCGCCCGCTCCAGCGGCATCATTTTGAGTTTGAAAATAAGTTTCCATGGTCGTGTTGACCGCGCCATTGACAGGAAACGCAGTGCCGGCGTTCTGCGGATACACACCACCGTTTTGCATCAGCATGAAAGGGTTGCCAGGTCCGATGCCGGGATTGAAAGGCCACTGCGTGACGACCAGTTGGTAATACTGCCAGACGGTTCCCTTCAGAAGTTGCTGGTAGAAAGCATTGACTTCACGCGTGGACTGGCCCGCCGGAGTATTTGGAATAGGATTCACACGCGTCACCTGCACCGGTGACGGGGAGGGTGTAGGTGTGAGCGCCGGTTTGTAGTTGTAGCCACCGGTAGTGCTGGGATTGTTCGTGCCGTTGTTGAACGAATACCCGTTGGGTGGAACTGGCGGTTGCGGCTTTATGTCAGCATCAGACGGCACATTGTCTACTTGCTCAAAGGTTGACCAGACCCATTCGGTAAACGGATCTATCTTGTGCGCGATGTGAAGTCCGACGAGCAGCACCGTGACGGACGTACATTTTTGAGTTTGAGGATCGAGAGTCTGTGCCGCGGTCGTGTAGAACCGACTGACGTCGTCCTTGTCGGTTTTGATGCGCCATGCAGCTTTCACCATGATTGAGCCAAGCGTGCCAGGCGTGGTCGACGCCGTAGTCATCGGCATCTGCACCCCGAACTGCGCATTCTCCGCCGGCGCCAGGTTCTTCAAGAGGTAGAGGTACGTCGTGAGTTGGCCTTCCTGACCTCGAATGAAGTTGTACATCGCCTGGTCATAACGAATGTCGTAATAGACGTAGTTGCCTCGCTGGTCGACGAGCGGAAACGAAAACGCCTGCTTGGTCTGCATCAAAGGCGAATTACCTTTGCTCAGGAAGATCAGAGTCTTTGCACCAGGCTGTCCGTCCATGCACGGATTGATTGGATTGGTGTACGACTCCCATGGACTCGGCCTCTGGTCCTTTTGTCCAAAGAGATCGAATGAATCTTTGTATGTTCCCCAGACAACGGGTGTGCCGCTGGCGGCGTTGAGAAACACGCTGGAGTTGTTGGGTTGATTGGGAACGCCGCGGGAGCCGGTTGCCGCCGGCCAATTCAGCGCGATGAAAGATTCCCAGGAGAAGTAATCGAAGTAAGGTCTAATTTCCAGAGGGGTTGTAAAGTTTGCGGGCAGTGGAACCGCCAGGGGAATATTGCCCGTCACCGAAGCGGCCGGGAAGCCTTGCGGAAATCCAGCCGGCCAGGGAGGTATCACGATCTGCGCAGGACTGGGAGCGGATGTCTCGGCTCTCAAGTTCTGGTTCGCATTGCTCGGCGGCGATTGTTGGCAACTGTAACTTGTGAAAGTTATCAACGTTACGCCCAACAAAATGAGAGAGGCCCTTCCGCTGTGAGTCAGAGTCGTGCGCATAAGTTACTCCTTTAGGTTTTTAACAAACTGCAGGCGCACCAAGTGAAAGCTGATGAGACGCGAAGCGTGATCAGTGGCGCGTGGACGAGGAAAGCGCGCCAATATTCTTGATTGATATTCTTCGTTGACGCCGCGCATGTTATGCCCGGTATCGGAATCAGTCAATAGTAATGCAGCGGTGGAAACCTGCGAGGAAACAGGCTAGTGGTTTCGTCTGTTTCTTTGAGATATCGCTACCTTTTTTGGCGGGGTCTTGAATTCAACCACCAGGACGTGAGTGTTAGTGTACCCGACGTTCTCCTCACAGTGCGTTACTCCGACTTTGCTGTCGATCGTTTCACCGGCCTTCAGGATCACTGTCTTCGGTGTAACGCATTTGTCGGTGAATAGACGTTTGGCATCGCTTAACACATAAACGAAGTAGGGCGGGTGTGAATGCTTGGGGACTTTGTGGTCGGGCGCATCCTTGAATTCAAGTATGCGCACGCTGTCGTTTTCCATAATCACTTTATAGTGCCTGGGGTCTACTTTGACCGGGTCCTGCGCTCTGGTAGTTTGCGTTAGACAAAGCAGCGCCGCGACCAGCACGAAGGCCTGTAGGATCGAGTGTAAGAGCTTGTTCATATAGACTCCTTATCGGTGAAAGGGAAGTAAGGGTTAACTGAATGTTGCTTTGCCGGCCGTGCAGTTGTACTTTGGTGGCATGGTGTAAAAGGAAGCGAGTTCGGCGCGAGACGGTATTCCACTCGGCATCGCTTCGTCCACTACTCTCGATAACTTCGGGCTCGCCTGTACTCTCTTTCGCCTGTCGCTTACGAAATCGTTTTACTCACTTGTGTACTGCTTCAGCACGTTAGACAAATAACGCCGAATGCATCTACCCCCAAACCTCTCAAGGAGCATCCAAATGAACTCAAAACCTAAGAAGCCTTCTCTCAAAAGTCTACAGAAACAATTGGTCGGCACTTGGAGATTGATTTCCGCCGAAGACCGTGCCTCGGCCAGCGACCCCTGGATACCGTATACCTTTGGTAATCCTCCGTCGGGTTATTTCATCTACGACGCGACGGGCCATGCATCAATACAAATCATGACGACGCCTCCGGTCGCAATCACTACCGATCCTCCGCCACCGGACGAAGCCCTGGCTATCTACAATGGATACATCGCCTACTACGGCACGTACACGGTGGACGCGACAAATATCACGGTGCAAGTGGAAGGCGCATGGGATCCGACTCAAGTCGGGTCAGCTCAGGCAAGGCCGTACGAGCTGAACGGGGACACCTTAATCATCGGCGATCAGGTCACCTACATACGAACCCTGGCGCGAGTTAAGTAAAGCGTCGCTACTCTTGCGCCAACTTTAGGTCGCTGTTTGCGTCATGCTGCTCTGCGTCGCGCCGGTTTCTTTTTTTACTTAAGTAACGATCGAGTAGTCTCCCTACCAGCCAGAATGAACCAGTGACCAGCAGGACGGCGCCGAACATCATCGCCGTACTCTGGAAGTTTACGACTGCCGCTCCAGTCAGAGCGTACATTAGAGATGGTGGCAGCGAACCGATCATGGAAGCCAACGCCATGCGTCGCCACGTGAGAGGGGAGGCGCCTGCCATGATCGCAGTGGTCTCGGCCAGCAACGGAACGGGGCGGGTCAGAGCTACGGCAAGAGCTCCCCAGCGAGCCAACATCTGATCGGCTCGCGCTCGTTCTGCCGGCGTCACAAGTCGACCGAGCAATTTTCCACCGCGTCTCCCGATGGCAAATCCTACAAGTGCCGCGCCCATACTGCCGAGCAGCGAAAGAAGAGTTCCCTTTAAAACTCCGAAGAGCGCCCCATGGGCAACCATCACCAGACTGGATGGCACCGGCAGCAGGACATCCGCAATCAGAAGGGTTATGCCCAGGGCGCCTGCCAGGACGCCACCGTGTCGCATCCACGGCGTCGGGTCTGCCAGCAACGGAACGCCCAATGCCTCGACCGTAAAGAACAGCAGCAGGAAGAAAGCAATCGTTGCCGCCACGATAAGTAAATAACGTTTCATCTTTTTCGAATGTCAGTTCTCAACCTGAAATCTCCAAGTCGCAACCCGGAGTTCGTTATCTTCTTTAGTAATCCTTTCCCTTGGGCTCCGGCAGGTTAGCGTCTGGGCTCGCTTCCGAGCCAAACGGTGCACCCAACTCCAGCCAATGTAGAATCATGTTCACTTTATCGCGCGACATATCGCGGGTCACTTGCATGTATCCCGGATCTGTCTTGGGCAAACGGAACACGCGCTGGATTGCGGCGAGATTCGCTACCACATCGTTGTAAACAGAAAGGTCGATGATACCTCGCATGAAGGGATAAAGCTTCGCATACTGCGCGAAGATTGGTCGCACGTCTTGCCAGGTTGGATTGTCCAGCCGTGGAAAACTATTGAAGACCAACACGCTAAGGAAGTTTGAGGGGTCAGGGTTATCATTGCTCTCCGCGAGGAAATACGACACCCCGTAAACCTGGCCGTCGATGAACACCCTCGGGTTGCCAGGATCGGAGGCGCTCAAGCTTAGCGTGGCCTGCCCCAGATCATCCGTCATCAATGTAGTGGGGAACGGTCCGGACCCGGTGGCGAGGGCGTCGGTGGGTGCGCCGACGGGGATGTTCGGCGGGTTCGGCGGGGATTGCATCTGGTTAACAGTGTTTGGGTCCTGGGCCAGGTTGATTTGCTGTTGCGGGGCTGGCTGTCCGAATTGAGTTGCCCAGAAATTGACTTCCGCCGTCTCACCGGGATTGAGCCTAAAAACGAAGGTGTCAGCTCTGACAAACAAGCCATTCGAATCCTCCTGTAAAAGAGGCGCGCTAATGGTTCCGTCATTATTCAACTGCACGATGCCCAACTGATTGTTATCGACTGGGAAGTCCTGCAGGGGAAATTCCTGAATCCCCGCCGTATCCGGATACCAGTTTGGGGCCAGGTAATTGACTGCGCCGATCAGCTCATTGCCTGGCAGTATGGCGAGCTGCAAATTTCCCAGCGCCGGATTGACCGGCCCTCCCGGCGTCGTAGTCGAGATGCTATTGCCAAAGTCAACCAACACCACTTGGCGTTTATCGTCAACCCGGAAGGGCGCGAAGAACATCGGCGACGCGGGAGGCGTGCCTTGCAGCGTTATCGGCGGATTGGTGGGATCAATTCCGGGCGCGCTACGCAGGAGCCGGCCGGCGACAAAGTGCTTTGGCTCATCGATAGTGGCTGGCCCAATGGTGCCGACGATTCTGCCCTGCGTGAAGTTCGGGCTATTCGAATTCATGTTGATGCCGTCCAGGTTGAACTTGATGGATAGCAGATCGGGGCTGGTGGCCATCAACTGCTCAAGGAAGGGAGAGTTTGAAACATCACCCCACTGGATGTTAGTCAACACGGATTGATAGAACGCGCCCATAGGTGCGTCGCCGCCGCCCACGGTCGCGCGAAACCAGATGTCGTAAAAACCGGCCACTTCAAAGTTGCCAACCAATGCGGCTGACCCGGTTGAGTCGTTAAGCTGAACTTGAAAGCCGTAAATTTCTGAGACCATCTGTTGCTCTGAGTCCAGGTCTACCAGCTTCGCGATCTGCGGTTGGTCCGTTCCCTGGACTGGACTGCCAATGACGGGATCGTCGCTGCTGATGGTACCGTCGTTATAGACGACGCTCTGCACCTGGCAATTCAGGAATTGCCACTGGCCCGTGCCATTAGGGTTCCAGCCATTGTTTTGCGAAGTTATGACAGTTGCTGGATCAAAGTTTTGCGGTGTGTTGTTGACGGTTGAGGGATCAGCCCGGAAGGTTCCGGCGAAATGTAATCTGGGGACATCGAGGTAGCTCATGGTTGTTCTCTCTATCAAAAATCGGGTTGACCCGGGCAATGAGGAATAGCGTTAGACATTTGGCTCGGCGGCCGTTCAATCTGAAGTTTCAGATTTCCCACACGTCCGCCCGCACACCCCGGACTATTTCCTTAACAAGTTGAAGAACTCAATCGTCGTTCCGAACACTATGGAACGCCCCGGCGCGGGAGCTGTTTGAAAGTGTTCGAAGTACAAACGATTGGTCAGGTTTTCCACACCGCAAGTAAATGAAACTCGATGATCTTCTTTACGGTAAGAGTAACCGCCGCGGAGGGCTTGCACGGCAAACGAATTGAGACTGGCCAGCGTACCGTACTGAGTTGAGATGGCAGCCGTGAGATCCTGTGGGTCGGCGCGAGTGACGCGCGCTTGATAGCGGACCTCATACTCACCAAACCAGCGACGCTTCAAACTGTCGTAGCGAACGCCCTCGATCGTGCGAAACGGCGTGATGCTTGATAACGGCACGTCGTTCACCGAACCACGCAATGGCACTGGCGTGTCGGCGCGATTATAGAATTGCGCGATAAGTTTCACCGTATTTTCGTCGGGCGTCAGATTGGATCCTTTAAGCCATCCGAGTGTCCCGAAGGGCGTAATGGTGCCGGCGCGGCCCAGTGACAAACTCGCTTCATAAGCGGCTTCAACGCCTCGAATCCGCGCTCGCGCGGCGTTGGTCCGCTGCACGTAGAGCACACCGTGAAACGGGAAAAAGGGCGAGATCGGATTCAAGCCGACGCTTGGATCGGGGGGCACAAACAACGGCGGCGCAAAGACCGAGCCAATAAAGTCTTTGAGATTGTTGACAAAGTAGCTGGCTGAAGCGTTCCAGCGCGCACGCCGAACTTTTACGCCGACGTCGACCTCCCGGCCCCGCTCGGGCTTCAAGTCAGTATTCGGAATGACCAGTACGCTGAAAGTAGGATCGCCAAAGTTGCGCAGCAGGTAGCGCTCCGTAATCCCGGGCTCGCGATAACTGTTTCCGAAACGAAGATATGGGTTGATGCCCTTGGGGAGACGCAAGACGACACCGGCGTTGCCGGTTACGACGGTGCGATTGG
>DASQKG010000291.1:0-6668 GCA_035630655.1 Pyrinomonadaceae bacterium | reverse complement strand
AGCCGGCCCGGCCGAAACCCTGAAAAGTATTATTGGGCAACGGCCGCCGCGTTTGGCGCGATGCTGGCTTCGAAGTATCTGCCGCAGGCGCTGACGATAAGCATAAGTTACTACTGGCTGTTCCAGGGAATTCCAGCTGCCCGCTGGCGGATGGGCAAGAGACGCTTTCTGATCTTTTTCGCGGTGATGGGCGCGACGTTCATTTTGCTGAACCCCACCATACTAATGCCTGCGACCTGGCGACAGATGTTTAGCTTCGCCGGCCAGAAACTGGTGGGCCATGACGCCTACGAGTTTATGGGCCAACTCTACGGGCACAAGATGACCTATTGGCTGAAGGGAATACCCTGGTATTTCTATCACGTGTTCGTAGCAGTCAAACTTCCTGTGCTGACCGTGGCTGGTTTTGTGATCGGATTGCCGCTGCTTTTTCGCCGTAAGATTGGCGACGGGCGCTACTTCATCCTCTTGTGGTTGTTTCTGTGGATGATGACGTTCAGCTTCACCGGAGGAAAGTTCACACGGTATATCACCCTCGCGCTGCCCGCGGTGTTGATTACTTCAGCTCTCGGAGTGCAGTTTGCGAGTTCCTGGATTGCACGCTTTTTGTGTCGGCTACTGGCCACGCCTTCGCCGGCGATTTATGTGCGTGCAGGCCTGGCGTTGTTTGTCATACTTGGCGGCGTGACTGCGGCGGTTGATGCAGGGCCACACTTCCGCCTCTACACAAATGAGTTGGGAGGAGGTTTAGAGAAAGCCGGATTTTACTTCCCGCATGATGAGTTTTACGACGCGAGTGTGCGTCAGGCAGTTTTTGAAATAGCAAAACGGGCGCAGCCAGGGGCGAAGGTGGCCGGTGAGACTCGGACAGTTGCTGCCTACTATGCTGGGCGCGCTAATCGCCCGGACTTGGTTTGCGTCATGCTGTCCGACCCGGAAGCCTTGAAGCACCTCAGCGAAGGGGATTTTGTGATCGACGCTCGAGGGCGCCGCTATTTCAGCAATGAATTGGTCCTGGCAAAGTTGAGAGAGACAAGCACTCCCGCGTTTCAGGTTTCACTCGGCGCCGTGCCGTCTGCTTCGGTTTATCAACTGGATCAAAAATCACGCAACGCGGTCGTTGAAGTTGCCAATCATTTGCCGCGGTTAGCCCAACAGATGGATCCCGTCGTCGACCCCTCCTCCGCGCCGTAAGTATAGAACCCCGAAAATCGGGGGTAGCGCCGGATGCTACCGTCAAAGCCTAAGCACTTAACGAGACACGAGCGCAAACAAATATCACACGACGAAACTTAAGCGTTGACTATAGGTGTTGTTTGCCTTATCGTCCGTCCATTCGTAGCGTTGTAGGTTGGTCCTCAAGAGCTTGTGATACCTCGCGCCTTCCCGATCCAGCCTGCCTGGCTCTGATTTGCTCAGATACCTAAATTACTCGACCCTCCATGGAGTTCTAAATCATGCCCGAAACTTGGTACTTTCTCAGTCACGCCAGACTTGATTCGACCAATGATGCCTTCAATTGCATCGAAAAATTCTATGAAGATCTTGACAAGGAGGTCCGCCGGCTTCAGGTGATACCTGACGGCGTCGCCGGTTTTTTTGACGGCAGGAGTCTGCAACAGGGTAGCTACTGGCCGATGAGGTTGGTTGACGCGCTCAGTACTTGTCGATCTCTGATCTGTATGTACTCGCCTGCTTTTTTTGATAGTGAGTATTGCGGCAGGGAATGGCAGATCTTCAATTCCAGGCTTCCGGTGGAAGAACCAAGGCCACCGTTGATTCTGCCGGTATTGCTAAGCCCACCAGAAGAGTTGGCCACGATACCTCAGGCTCTCAAGGACATTCAGTACGCGGATGATGAGTATCCTTCGGTTTATAGAGAAAATGGCCTTCTCTATCTAATGAGACGAGATTCCCAACGCGAGGCATATCGCGACTTCATTGATGCGCTCGTGCGGAGACTTAGAAGCGTAGCGGAACAATACCGCGTTCCCGATCTTACCCCGCGACCTGATATCGCTTCGATCAAGAGCGCATTTCATCAAACTGAAGCACCACCGACTGATGCAGGAACAACGAGACATGCTATGCCTGTTGCGGATAACTTTGGGCCTCGGTACGCAGAGTTTGTTTACGTCGCCGCTCGCAAAGAAGAAGTTCCTTCGATACAACCGATCCCACCCAAGACTGACTGCTATGGAGACGAAGGCGAACTCGACTGGAAACCCTATTGGCCCCATGTCGAAACGGAGGTTGGCCTCTTCGCTCAACGTATCGCTACGAGAGAAGGGTTCCGCTACAGCAAAATTTCGCTTGATGAGGATTTGGTCAAACAGATCAAAGCCGCCCAGGCCAATAAGAGAATCGTAGTGGTTGTGGTCGACACGTGGACCTTATGCATTGATAGATACTGTCAAATCATGAAGCAATACGACAATGCAAGTTTTTGGAATAGCGTGGTGCTCATAGTTTGGAATGACAAGGACGAAGAGGTCACCAGAAACCGGCTGGTTCTTCAACAGGCCTTGCAAGAAGCTTTCAATACTAGACTAATCATCAAGGACGAACGCTACTTTATCGACAATGTGGGAAGCGCCTCGCAACTGGAAAGCCATCTAAGCATCGCTTTGCAAACCGTGCGGATGCAAATCATCAACAAAGAGACGCGGTTCAAGCAGATGACTAGTGGACCGAGCAGAAGCAAACCGGAGATTTCGGGGCCTGGCGGAGATTCGCTTTAATGACAACGCGGAACAAAAAGGGGCAAATAATAACCTTCTATTCCTACAAGGGAGGCACGGGCCGTTCAATGGCTTTGGCTAATGTCGCCTGGATTCTTGCGAGCGCCGGTAAGCGAGTTCTGACTTTGGACTGGGATCTTGAAGCTCCCGGCCTTCATCGCTACTTCTACCCTTTTTTAATCGACAAAAACCTTACATCCTCCGATGGATTGATCGACTTCGTAATCAAATTCAATGAAGTGGCGATGGATTCTCAGAGGAAGCTATTAATGCAGTCTGAGAAAACTCGCGATCCGCTGGCGCCAGAGTCTGCAGGGACAGTGCCAGCTCCGGCTGCGGGCAAACAAGGGCTCGGCACGCATACTCAATTGTCCGATCCAACCAGCGAAATCTCTGCACCCACGGATAGAGTCAGCGATGCAGACACCAGCCAACTTACAAAGAAGGAACCAAAAAAGGATATAGAGTGGTACAAACCTTACGCCAACATACTTCGTTACGCTTATTCGCTCGACTGGAAATTTGACAATGGGGGTGTCCTGGATTTCATACCGGCGGGTCGGCAGGGATCGTCTTATTCGACGCGGGTCAATTCCTTTAACTGGCAGACTTTTTACGAGCAGCTTAGGGGAGGCGACCTGCTTGACCTGGCCAAGGAAAGGATGCGTTCCGAGTACGACTACATACTTATCGACAGCAGAACAGGGGTCAGTGACACCTCGGGTATATGCACTATCCAGATGCCCGATATCCTGGTCATCTGTTTCACCCTAAACAATCAAAGTATTGAAGGTGCCGTCAGTGTAGCCAAATCGGTTCAGGAACAACGCACAAAAGAGAACCGGCGTATTGAAATCTTTCCCGTCCCGATGCGCGTAGAAAACGCGGAAAAGATCAAACTTCAGAACAGGAAAGACTATGCAAAGAATAAGTTCAAACTCTTTCCCAACACTCTGCCGGGTGAAAAGCGAGATAAGTACTGGGGAGATGTGCCCGTCATCTACGTTCCTTACTATGCTTACGAAGAAATTCTTGCGGCTTTCGGCGACAACAGTGCGGACAAAATCTCGGTGCTGGCCGCCACCGAGGAACTGACCTCATATCTGACACATGGTGAGGTAACAAAGTTAGCGCCGATTTCAGAGCCCGTCCGCATCCGCGTCCTTTCTGTATACGAAGGCGGTCCCCGATCAACCAGTCCGGCGGAAGAACAAAACCGGTTTGCTGAGTCAGTGTTTGAAGGTCTCTCAACCGAAGATAAGGAACGCACGAGGCGCGTCTTTACCCGCCTGGTTCGTGTTGCGCAACCAAACGAAGTTGGTGGCGATAGATTGTTGAAGCTGAGGAACCGAGAGATTGAGGAGAGTGACCGGACACCTTTGCGTGCCCTGGTTAATTCGAGGTTGTTAGCGTTGGAAGACCTTCCGAACGGAGGCTACATAGTGCAGCTCGCTTCAGAGTCGCTCCTTGCCGACTGGAAGCGATTTCGCGGCTGGGTAGATGACGATAGGGAGTTTCTATTGTGGCGTCAAAAACTCCAGGCGAAACTGGATGAGTGGGACAAGAGCAATCGCGATCCAGGCGCTTTGATGAGCGGCCCTCCTCTGCGGGAGGCTGAAAGATGGCTGAACGAAAGAGCCACCGACCTAAATAGCAACGAAGCTGCGTATATCCAAAGCAGTATTGAAGAGCGTGCCAAAGCGATTGAAAAGGCTGGGCAAGACAAACGTCGGTGGTTTGGGAAATGGAGACCGGCACTTCAGAAGGCATCGATAGTTGCCGGGATTCTAGTACTGCTTCTGATCGGCTACGGAACCTACCAGATCCGCCAATCAGCCAGGCTGATTAATGAAAACGCTGCCCGTAAGGCCCGCCAGGAAAAAGCTATGGTCCACAATACTGTTGGACTTGAAGAAATTACAAAGGGCAACGTTGCTTCGGCAATAGATTCCTTCACTACCGCTATCGGAATCGCGCCAGATTACGCGGACGGCTTCATGAATCTGGGCGACACGTATAGGAGATTGGGCGAATTTGACAAGGCAATCGAGGCGCTTACCAAGGCTATAAACCTGAATCCGCTTTATCCAAACCCGTACTACTATCGTGGACTTGCCTACCGGAGCAAAGGCAACAAAGAGAAAGCCTTGGCCGATTTTACGCAATGCGAAAATCTAGCAAATGATCCCTATTGGATTCATAAGGCCAAACAGAGGGCTCAACAACTCAAGGAACGAGTTCGCGTGACGGTGTTTGGTTCTTTCAGTGGTCCGTCGCTAGCCGAAGTTATAAAGGAATTGGAGGATGCGCAATATTATGTTTCCAGCGAGCGAATATTCTCAGGTCGCGGAGAAGCGAGAGTTCGGTATGGCTCCAACAATGATTATGGAAATGCGGAAGACATAAAGGAACTCATTTTCAACAGTTACATTCGACGCGCCAAACGCATCGACGTGTTCGTCCAGCAAACTTACACTACAGATGACTTGAGAATCAGTGTCATCCTGCCCCTCGAGTAATGCGTGGCTAAAGGAACCTCATTTTTGTCTTAAATGGATTCTTACAATTCTCCCACCGTATCAGTGTTTAACCTCAACCTCCACCGGCTTCGTCTCTCCCGCTTCATAACCCTCCGGCCAGTTTGAAATGTTCACGCCGTAAGCCCAGTCCGCTTCAGGCGTTACCGCGAAGCGAATTCGGAGCGGCAACCCACGCGTCGCGCGCAACCGCACAAGATACTTATCAACCACCCACTCCTGAATCTCCGGTGGAGTTCCCCGTTTGTGGAAAGAAACCAGCCGCGACCCGCAGTCGGTGCCGTTAATGAATAGCGTCACACGGGTTTTGATATCTTCAGGCCTGGCATCAATCGGTGGCACGGGTTGCATGTAGGCACGAACGATTACCTGGCTGATCCGCCGGCGATCTTCGCGCACGGGAACTACATAATCGAGATGGCCCATTCCAAAGCCCCAAATGTATCCAATACCACTTCCGAGTTTCTCAAATCTCACACTTGCCGCCATGCCTGGCTTGAAGCGGTAAAGGATCGACTTGTCTTCACGCAGAAAGCTCGCTGGAGCTGTTGCCGGATCGCCTTCGTTGCGCGACCAGGCAAACTGACGCGGCACAAGATGCCGCCGCGGATCAGTCAACCTATTCGGCGGTTCGGCTGCCGCCAACGAAGTGAACATTTGCGCTGCGCGACTAATCTCGGAGAACAAACCTTCATCCCGCGGCGTCGCATAACTCACGCCGTAGCCGCGGGCCGGATCAGGCGTTAGTATCCAAAACATCGCACCCGCCGCGCCTGCGCGAACATTGCTTTCGAAAAACGCGCGAAACCATTCCGCTTGGGAGAAACCGCTGAAGCCTTCCGGCCCCATGCCAAACTCTCCTAAGACGAGCGGCTTCTTGAGCGAAAACGCAGCGGCCGCACGGTTGTCCACAAACTCCCGCATTGCCGCAGGCGAGTCAACAAAACTGTTGGTATCGGGCCTCGGGTAATTGTGGACGTCGCAGTAATCAATATTGGGCAACTGATGATCGAGAAGCCACTCTCGTCTCTCAGTCGCGGTCCGATAACCCCATGTGCCCGGAGTAATAACGTGGTTAGGATCGAGTGACTTTAGGTAAGCACTCATCTCCGCGATCCATGCACGCCGTTCGGACCAGCGACCGGTTACGGCCTGACCTTCATTGATCAACTCCCAGCCAAAGATGTTTGGATCGTCCCGGTACAGAGTGCCCGTGATCGTGTTGCGTCGAGTCGCTAACTTCTCAATATGCTCGCGATATAGCCGGCGCGTTTCTTCATTGGTATAGCAGAGCATCGCGCGGTGCGCATCAATGCCGAAGGGAAGGTCGTCGTCGGCAGCATCATTGATTCCCGCCCAACGAAGATACTGTGTCACGCCACCTGTATCG
>DASQKG010000290.1:0-35570 GCA_035630655.1 Pyrinomonadaceae bacterium | reverse complement strand
CAGGGAAAAACCGTATCCAGTGCAGCTCCGGGTTATGCTCGCGCGTTCCGTTGCGGATGGCCAGGTAACCGCCGGGTGTCAGGACCCGATTGATCTCATCGAGCGCGCGCTCGGGATTGGGCAGGTGATGAAATACCTGTGACATGAAAACGAGATCCACCGAATGGTCTTCTAGCGGAATATTGGCGGCATCGCCCTGTCTCAATTGAACATTCGCGTCGCCACGGGCCGACGCGACATCAAGCATCGCTCGGGACGGTTCAACTCCTACGGCTGAACAACCAAAAGTCTCACCCAGCGCGCTTGTGAATCTGCCTGTGCCGCAACCGAGATCCAAAACTCTTTTAATCGCTCCATCAGGAACGGCCGAACGCACTGCCTCCAGCCAAAGAGACTTTGTTTCAGACGGTAGACTACGCGCCGAATCATAGCGCTGCGCTGTAGCTGTTTCGGTATACGCGTTTCTCATCGGCTCCATGAATCTTTGTTCCCGCGGCGCGACAAAGCAGATGATCCACGAAACCACACGAAGCAACACTAAAGCCCACATACGGAGGTTTGTAGAACTTTTCCGGCGAAGCTTTGATCAGTGCTGCCTGGATTCCGATCGCGGCAGGGACCGTAATAGCGATGTGCCCGTCGTTGTGATGACTCGTTTTGATCTTTTTCAAGCGACCGATGGCGTCAATACTTTGCGGCAATCTTTCTCACAGTAGTTACGTTGCGAAACGTCATCGGCTGGCAAAGTTTCTTTTCGAACAGTTGACCGGCATACTCCGACTCGCCTGCCTGTGTGCGCCGGAGCCAATAAAGTTCGCGTCCATGGAAATGAAAATCATTCACCTCATTGGAAAGTGAAATAAGTTTTGCTTTCGCCTGCTTGTCAGGTTCTGCCATAAGGAAACCAACATACAGGACGTTGCCGTCGGCCGTCAGTTCGGCTTCCGGAAATGGTTTGTGTTTAGCGACCTCCGCGACTTCCTCAATCGTTCGGATAAACGTAATTACCTCGTAGCCCAGCATCTCCTTCAAATGCTTTTCGATTTTTCGTGCCACGGATGCGGCGTTCTTTGTTCTCGAATCGAATATGACATTGCCGCTGGCAATAAAAGTCTCAACATTCAAGAGTCCCAAACTCTCGAGCAGACTGCGAAGATAGTCCATCTTCACCGTGTGTCCCCCAACGTTTATGGCCCGTAGAAACGCTATATACTTTGGCATGCGCGCAAGATAATCTCGACATAGCCAAACACGAAACGTGTTTTAGCCTGTAATTTCGTGGACGTTGCCGGGCTTCATCTCAGCTTCGCTGATTGCATGAATGGGATCAACTCGTCGGAGTAATACGGTTCTTCGGTACACCAGAAGAGATAATCCAGCTGGAGATAGTCGGTCGCAAATTTGATCAACTCATCTATCGACGCGCGTTTTCCAGTTCCGGGGTTAACGTCGCCGTAGTTGCCATCCTGCACCGCCACGCCGGTTGGCACGATCCCGGCCGAGGCTTTAATCAAAGGATACGCATGATTCAACTGGCCGGGCCTAAACGGCAAAAAGATCTGGGCCACCGACCCCAACCTTCAACTCTCGCGCAGCCTTGTAGACCGCCCGAAGGTAGCCTTTGTCATCGGCCGGCAGCCATTCGCCAGGCATAAAATTGGCATACTGAATCACTACTGATTTTGGAAAGGCTCTTCTCAGGGCCTTCATGTTTGTAATGATTCCATCGCGATAAATCTCAAACGTGAATCCTTTGGGAAACAATCGCCCGGTCCGGCCGACACCACTCGATGTCTCTGCGAAATTAATCCCTTCGATCTTCCCGTCAAACTCTTTTCCCAAAGCGAAGAGCAGTTTATGAAATCTCTCCTGCACCGCCGGGTCCCAACGTCTCGACATCCAACCCTCGACGACAGCCTGTTCCTCATCGTTCTTTGGGACGCGATACTGCTTGTGGGCGCCGCCATTGTATTGGGGATCCTCGAGTAGATACTTCGGAACATTTATCCGCTTCTCGTTGAACGTGACGTCCTGGAGCTGAACAAAGAGCTTCTTCCCACTTGCCTTGAGGAAAGCCAGGTCTTCCTGGATAAAACTGAAGTCGTATTTATCCTTACCTGGCTCCAGTTGCCGCCATGAATACGTCACCTGCGCGCCTGCCAGGGTCCTGGTTTCGAGAAACGTCTTTGCTTCCTTGATCTTTTCCCGATCCTGACCAAAGAAAACATAATGGTTCACACGCTTCGCACTGACGCTACTGCAGCAGAGCACAAGGAGGAGGAAACAGTTAAGTGCAGCTCGAGCTTTAATCATTCGAACCTCCATCTTTGCATCTCCGAATAGCACAGACTACTCCTCTGATTAGCTGTTGACGTTTGTCAGTCTTTTCTATTTCTTGTGAATCTTGTAAATCCTGTCTAATTTCTTCCGCTCCTCAGAAGGGGCCTTACTTGATCGCCGCCAGTATTCGTTTAAAAAAACCATCCTTGCTTCGGTCCTCATGCCAGCGCCAAACGACAACCAGATCATGCTCGGGATCGATCCAGATTGTATTCGAGCCGTAGCCGAGCGCGGCGTAACTCGTGGCCGGCAGGCTTGGCCACTGTTTGTGCGCCGTGTTAAGCCACCAAAGATAGCCATAGTCCTGCGCGATGCTCGTCGGAGTGGTTGCCGCGCGAACCCACTTCTCTGAAATGATCTGTTTGTTTTTCCACTTACCGTTGCGCAGGAATAGATATCCTAAGCGTGCCTCGTCGCGAGCGTTGATCCACAAGCCGCCGCCCCAACGCGTTCCGCCGCTGATAGATTTCATGGGCCGGCCTTTGATCATGGCCGTGGAATTATCGTAAGGATGATATTGCCATGTGTTGGAGGCCCCAACGGGATCCATGATCACTTCTTTCATCACGCGCGGCAGCGGTTTGTTCCAGACCTCGAGCAGCGAAAGTGAAAAACGATTGATGCGCACGTCGTTGTACTCCCAGTACTCGCCTGGCGATTTGATCGCACGGGGACGGCGCTGACCCCTGCCGAATTCCTCGACGCCGATGAAGTCGCTCTTCTTGCCCCACATCGAGCCTTCCCATTCGCTTGTCTGTTGCAGGTGGTGTTCCCAGGTGACTTTTGAATTGTGCGGCGAGTCGTATCCCTGATCGGTGACATAGTTCTTAACTTGATCACTGACACTCTTAATGAGCCCGCGGTCGACGGCTACACCGGCAATGGTGGAAAGAAAACTCTTCGCCACGCTGTAGGTCGGATCCACGCGTTTAGTATCGCCCCACTCTGCCACGATGTAGCCATTGCGAATGATCATGCCGTTGGTTTCGCCACGCTCTTTCGGCAATGGCCCAAGAACACGGCCAAACGTTTGAACCTGGGTTGAGAAGTCTCGAGGAATCCTGCTGGGCTGCGTCTTTGCATAGGCAACTGCCGCATCGAGCAGCGCACCGTCCATGCCGACGTCCTCAGGCCGTTTTTGCTGCCAGGCATCACCCGCCGGCGGATAGTAGACAGTTGCGCGCTTTTTCGATTGTGGCTCGCTGGTAAACGCGCTAACGCCTGCAAAAGAAACGAACAGCAGTAGTTTCAGTGTCTTTAGTCGCGGGTTCATCTTCATGGTTTTTGATTTGTTCAATTAAGACGCAAGCGTTCCAACCGCCAATCCTCAGGCAAGGCGATGCTGCCAATAACCGGGAAGTCTGCTGTAATGCATGACGGCATAGATAGAAACTCGATCTACTTCTAACTCCCAACGATAATAAAGTGCATAAGGAAATCGTCTGAGCAGGTATCGTCGAATCTCAGGCTCTTGTATTACTGGCCAACTGGTGGGAGATGCGAGCAGAGTGTTGATGGCGGTTTCAATTTCCGCGACAAAGGCGGTGGCTACCAGAGGTGATGCGTGGTCGAGATAGTATCGCGTGGCCGCCAAATACTCGTCCGCCGCCTCTGAATGGAAGCCATAGCTCGCCATGCGCTAGCTCGATGGCTTGTGTTCTACCAGCAAACGTCGCACGCTGGCCAAAACCTCATCCCCTGGAACCAGTTCCACTTCTCCGGACTCTACCTGCGCAATGCGTCGACGGACTTCTAAAAGCTGAGCACTGGTAATCTCCGCGGGAATATCCTCCAGCAAACTCGCGACGAGCCGATCCGTAAGGTCGGCACGCTCATCGTGCGGCAGCGCCACCGCTTCACGAAAGATTTCCTCAGATGTTGCCATGGTCAAAGGCTACAGCCTGATCAGTTTTGTGACAAGCATCATGATTAGAATTGAACTATGAACACTAGGGTCCCTGGAGGACGTCGGCACAGCCGTTTCCATCAGGCGATGGACCGTTGCATCAGTATGTCAGTCTGAGGATCATCGCCCAAGTGAAACACATGCGTGCCCACCTCATGGAAATTCCATTTACGATAAAACGCACGGGCGCGGGCGTTGTGTTCCCAGACGCCCAGCCATAAGGTTTGATGACCTCTCTCTTTCGCTTCATCGATACAAGCCTGCATCAAAGCTGCGCCCAGGCCGCTGCCGAGACTTTGACGCGAAACATATAAACGCACTAACTCGACCGGGTTATCACCAGTGACGCCGTTTTCCACATCTCCCGAACGCAGCATGGCATACCCCATGGCCACTCCCGCAGCCTCTGCGATGAGGAACAAACTGTCGGGATCGGCTAACTCTTCCGCTTGTTTCTTTAGACTAAAGGAGGAAGCCAGATAAGCCGTCATGTCCTCGGGCGTGTTTTCGGCAGCAAACGTCTCTGAGAAAGTGCGCGCACCGAGCTCAGCTAACATGTGAGCGTCGGCAGCAACGCCGCGGCGGATTATGAAGTTGAGCGGTGAACTTTCCGTCTTGAAGGAGTTGGACACAACTGCGAGGGTAAACGACAGTTACTCCGATTTACAAGATCCATAGAACCGCGCGCAATAGACCGGTAGTTCAGAGTTCAACCTTCAGGTTGTGCTTTCGACCACGCAAGCAAAAGCTTGAACTTTAAACTACTAACCTATCTCGCATCTCCGATGACCGAAAATGCCGCCCAGTAATGCGGGTGCCGATAGTCGGTTGAACGTCTGAGCGCTAAAGCACTTTGTTGGAGCGCATTTGCTTTTGAATTTGACTTGCGCGATCGGAGCCTGGAATGGAACTCAGCCATCATTTGCGTAGTGCCTGGCGAGTTGACCTGCCAACGACTGAATACCGTCGAAGGGCTTCCGGCCACAAACCATGACCAGGCCAACGCGATAGGCGCTGCGCCGGTTGCGGTCGCATCGTTTCTAAAACGAGATGCCGAGAGCACTACCATCCGCGCCGGGGTGTCGAGGTTGATGATCTCCCTGGTTTGCAATACTCCATCGTTCGCGTTGTTTTCAGAGGGTGATGACAAAGCGATGAAGGAATACATCGGACTGATGTCATCGAGTAGAGCCGGTGTGGCGAAGTGCAGAACGCCGGCCCGAGCTGCTTCCAACTTTACGCGCTCTTCGCTGGCGTTCGGACCGGTGAAGCTGTGACTTTGCGCTTCACCATAGACCGTCCTTAACCGCTGGATCTCATTTTCCTCTACCGGCGAGAGCTCAAAATTTTCATTTTTGTAGGTCAATTCGAGGCGCTGCAGCAGTTCTTTAGACAATTGCGGATTGGCAAAAGCGATAAGGGCGAGAGGTCCGGTTGGATTAGCCGGCCGCCGTTGTTTCAACATCTCTCGCAACGTGGAAAGCGAAGGAGCATAAGAGATTGCAGCTTGATCCAGCAGGTACCCGTCGTCGGCCGGTTGCAATGCTTCAAATGGCAAGCGCCAGAGACTCCCCTCAGGAACGATCACAAACTTTGTTTTGCCGCTCAGTTGTTCTTCAGCCGGCCGGATCAGAGCGTCATACAATTCGCGACCGAGCGGATGAAACGATTCGTCGCGTTTTGACAACAACTGAGAAAAAGCTGCGACGCCCTGTGCCAGTGCCTCTCGACTGACTGACAACGGATACACCTTCAAAGCTGTCACCATGCCGGCCCTTGTTCTCTTGCCGCCGATCTTTTTGTTTGCGTCATCGACCGTCAGAGCGAACAAATAGACATTGTTCTCGGTTATTACATACTCCAGCAAAGCAGTCCTGCCGTCGCTTAGTAATGGCCGCAACTGTTCGGGCTTCAGCATCGCCAACTCTCCTCTTTCAACTTTTACTGACGGATGTGCAAGGTAGAGGCGGCCCCGAAAGTCTGCATAGTCCGAACGAGCTTGATTGAGCCGGTCTCTCATCGCCGCGCGGCGGTTAGCGGTTGAAGTGCGTGAGAGTGATTCTCGTTCGAGTTGAAGCTCAAGCGACACAGCACTGCCGGCGAGCTTGCGTTCCTCAGCTTGTTCGGCGGCTGACATGCTCTTGACGCTCTGTGAATTGCTTCTTCGCAGCAACTCGATGAGCGACTGCACCTTTGCGCGTTCGGCGTAAGTGAAGGCTTCGGCCGCCCGGTTTTGCGCGACCAAAAGATCGACGGCGGCCAGGTACGGTAGAACACCACTTCGTTCGGCGCCGGCTTCGCTTGCCGCAGGTCGCGTGCGCAGGGATTCCACGATCGCGATCGCTTCTATGAACGACTGGAGCGCTTGCGCCGGCTGATCCAATCCGCGTTGCGCTTTGCCTGCCAACACACGGGCGTGCCACAGGAGGTCATTATTTTCGATCTGCTTTGCCAACGCGGAAGCTCGCTCCGCAAAGTGGAAGGCCTGACCGTGGTCGCCTTGTTGCAGGTAAGTGTCTGCGATCTTTGAAAGCGTATTTGCCGCACCGGCTTTATGATCGGCCGCCTCGAATAGTGTGAACGCTCGCGTGTAACTATCCAGTGCTTCCGGATATTTCTTCATGCGCAGGTTTACTGTCCCAATGCCCGAAAGCAGATCAGCACTACCCGGTTTGTCATCCATCCCTTCCCGAATGACAAGGCCGCGGCGGTAGGATTCCAGCGCGGATTCATAATTCCCCTGAGCGTAATAGACGTTGCCTATCAGGCCTGATACTCGGGCCTTATCAACCTTGTTGTCGGTTTCTTCAAACTCCGCCAAAGCCTTGCCGTAATACTGCAGAGCCTGGGCATTCTCGCCTTGAAGAGCGCGGACCAGCCCAATACTTCCGAGCGTAGTGCCTCTGGGCGCCTTTATTTGTTCTGCTAGAATGAGGCCTTGTTGATAGTTTTCCAGCGCTCGACTGAAGTCGCCGCGGGAGCGATAGACATTGCCTGCGCCCCTGAACGATGTGGCTAGGCCCAAGTCGTCCTTTTGTGACCGCTGAACCGTAATGTTTCTTTGAAAGTATTCGAGAGCCTCATCGTAGTTGCCCAGGTAGTAAGCCGAGTTTGCCGCGCCTCCCAACGCACTAATGACTCCGGCAGGATTGTTCTGCTCGTAAAACCCAGCGAGTGATTTCTTGTAATAGTTGGAAGCTTCGGCGTAGTCGCCTTGCATATAGAAGGAGTCTGCTATGCGAATGGTGTTGTCCGCAGTGCTGCTGAGCTCTGTGCTTTTTAGGAATGCACTGGAAGCCTCCGTAAATTTTCTCTCTTCGTAATAGATGGTCCCAATGCTGCTCAGCGCATTCGCCATCTCCTCCTTGTCGTTGAGTGACTCAAATTCCTTCAAGACCTGGTGAAAGGATTTGAGTGCATCGGCGTTCCGGCGTTGCTCCTTGTAGATTAGAGCCACACCCGAAAGTGCCTTCGCGGCTTCATAGTTATTGCCGGCCTGGACAAAGAGTTCTCGAGCCTGCTTGTAGTGGTCCAGAGCTGAGGTGTAGTTGGCCTGAAGATAGTAGACGGTACCCAGATCAAGCATTGCAGTAGCAACACCTTCCTTGTCTCCGATCTGCTCGGCCACGTGTTTGGCAGCGACGTAGACGTCAAAAGCTTTCGCGTACTGCCCCGCAGTAAGAAGCACATTGCCCTTTTGAATCAATACTCGACGAAGGCGAATCGTGACTAACTCTTTGTTCGCGGCCAGCAGCGTGGCGCGCTCTTGCTCCGACCTGGCGGCAGTTAACTGAACCGCGAAGTCGTTAACCGGATCGACAAAACCTGGGCGGATCGTTTGCGGTGAGACGGATACACTTCCGCTCATTAAGGCGAGTACGACGAGAAAGACAATTTGCAGTTTACTTGTTGACCTCATGCTGACTCTTGTGGGCCGGATCCGTTTGGGCCTTCTCTCTGATACAAGGGGTCTAACTTCTTGTTTTCTCAGCAAGATTTTAGCCGGCGGTTCTCGTCCCGTAGGGACGTAATGTTTATAGAACGCGGGACCCTAAAACAATTCCTTTTCGCTCCAGAGGGCGAAACGTAAGCTGGTCCCGCGCATCATGACGGAACATCGCGCTTCGCTGGAGCGCAGGTCTTGGATTCATAGCGCGACCTATAGACATTTGGCTCCTCTGGAGCCGGAGACCATCCGGCGGCAAAGCCGAAGCGCACCACATAAGACTTGAGTAATCCATAATCCGAGAGTGTCTGAGGTGCTTGTCGATGAAACTAAAAACGCATCAGACACGCTGGCCGTGGATCTGGGAATCCAGCTGCGCGAGAGAAATACCTTGAGAGGGATCAGCGTCGAGTTCCGCATCACGTCGCAAAGCTTCCGCAACACCCTCGTCTTCATCTGACAAGGGAGATTCGATTATCTCTGTTTCATCCATACTGCTGTTATAGCAAAGGATAACTCCGGGAAAGATCAGGAGCAACAGTCTTTGAGCTCCAGCAACGCCCAGTAGCCCCAACAGTAAGGATTGACAAGACTCAAGAAGTAAGACTCCAATATCACCCATGAAGTTCCCGCTTTTAGCAATCCTGATGGGGGCGCTCCTATTCCTGACATCGCCGATTTTACGCGGTCGCGGGGGGCTATCCCCGCAGCAGTCGCAACAGTCAGCGACTGCGGCGCCCGTCGACACTGATCGGATTGTGAGTGCTTTTACAGCTAAAGAGACTCAGTTCCGCGACGCTCTGGCCCAGTACAGTTTCAAACGAGACGCCAAGGTGCAAACGATTGGAGCCGGTGGACAGATTTCCGGTGAATACCAGCGCACTTCGCAGCTGACCTTCGATAGCAGTGGTAAACGTATTGAGAAGATTCTCTTTTTCCCAGTCCCAACGCTCTCCGCGATAGGTATTTCGGCGGACGATCTCGACAACCTCGGTGGGGTGCCACTCTTCGCACTCGAAGCTTCGAAGGCGCCGCTCTACAACTTCAAGTATGCCGGCAAAGAGCGCATCGACGACCTGGACCTGCACGTATTCGACGTCACACCAAAGTCGTTGCCCGATCCGAAGAAGGTCAAAGACCGTCTCTTTCAGGGACGCATCTGGGTAGATACCGTAGGAAATCAAATCGTGAAGACTCGCGGTAAAGGATTGCCCGAACCAAAACTCTTTCCCTTTCCTGCGGTTGAGATTTACCGCGAAGACATCGACGGCTTCTGGTTTCCAACCTACGCTTACGCTGACGAGGAGTTGATTCTTAGTAGCGGCTATCCGGTGAGAGTTCGCATGCGCGTGCGCATCAGTGAGTTTGAAAAGGTGACACGCAAGTAGGTGTGACACCGCAGTAACCAGACGTGAAGATTTAGTTAGAGAGTGATGGACACGGTCGCCAGAGTAGCGTTATAAAGGGGCCGCAATCGCGACAACATTTGCTTCGCCGGGCGAATTCTTAAGACGCAACCTCCCAGTAAGATAACCTCCGGCGGAAAACGATCTTCGAATCGCTTCACATCGCGACTATTACGACCTGAATACGGTGAAGGGTCCGCGAGTTTTTCAGAAGTACGCAAGGTCAGCGCGCTCTTCGGCAATTCACCGGTTACGGCTTCCTGCAGCAATCCAACGGGCTTGCCGGTTTTCATGATCGGCTCCGACGGAAAAGGAAACCCGATGCCCAATAACGAGGAATATTTTCAGGCCTCGACCAGTCTTCCATTAGTTGATATCAATGGCAATTGGACGCTTTACGAACGTCGCGTTAACGATGTCGAGGCCCGGTATCTGTTAGCGCCTAATGGGAAGCCTAGCCAAACCCTTACAACTCAGGCGGGGCAAAACAATTTCATTAAAAGTAATCCCGCCGGCGCTAAATTCACGGCATCGTCGGCCAGCCCACTCGGGAGGAATGGGCTCAAGGGAGCTCAAGACTTCTTGGCGCATCATCAATCCGCAGCGCCCGCCACGGCGGTGCGCTATTCCTACTACAATCGAAAATCAAACGCTTCCGGGACTAACATCCAACCCGAACCCGGGAGCGGGACAAGCTATTCCCTGGAATTCAATTGCGCCTTATTGAGAAGGCGAACCGAAGTGCTACGAGATTTGAGGTAACAGGAGCGACCATTAACATGGGCTCGCCCGTCTGATCTGTTTGCACTGCTACGGCGGGCCGGCGGCCGCTCTGCTCGCGGCGATCACTTGAAGGGAGCCTAACAAGCAACAGGTCGCCGCGCGCCATTTATTCGACCTCGGCAGTGTTGCGTTCCAGCTTCAGCCAGTCCTGGTCACTCGCCGCTTCCCATGATTCGAATTCCTGCCCGAGCTGCAACTCCCCGGTAGATTTCAACCGAAGAAATCGGGCGAAGTCGTAAACTTCACGCTGCAAAGGCTCGGGCAATGCTTCGACTTCTTTGTTGATTAGCTCTTGGGTACTCATGGTGTTATTTATCGCAGAATCACGGTTGAGAGAAAACGCGCCCCCGTCTCCACTGATCCGGGCGACTTCTCTTGGGCCCCTTGGGTGAATGATTTACCTCCAGTAACCGGGACGCCGTAAATAAACCTAAGAAATAATGGTTAAGAGCGTCCGGCGCTAGTCCTTCCAGCCCCAGGGAGCCGCCGGAGCGTTGACGGGCGTTTTCAGATCGAATTTGATACTGATGTATCTTTCGGAACCCATGCGGCGAAGGTTATAACTGAAGTGCTCGCCGGGAATCAGCTCGATCCACCAAACGTTGGGGACGGCCGCCGGTATGATGTTAGCTGTTTCCTGATCGGCCGGAAACATCTGTCGCGTCGGCATGCCAACACTCGTGGTCCAACCGCCGTACATCGTCACCTTGTCAGGCGTGCCATCCTGGTGTCGATGATCGTGCCTGAGCAAGATCCTGTTTTCGCGCACAGTCAACACCCACGTTCGCGAACGGTCTTCCCCAACAACGAACGGAATGCGGATACGGTCCTTCTCGCATGAACGAACGTGCATTACCAGAGCCTTGCCTTTGAACGTCGTATCATCGGCCGGCGCCGCGGCCACCACCCCGCCGAAGGCTTTGCCGCAGAGCTTTTGCAGTTCCTTCCAAAAAACCGTGTTTGGGCGATCGGCTTGTGCCTGCACTGCTACCGTCGCGACTGCGATGAAACACAGAAGGAGCAGAATTCGTGTCATGGGCTTCGTAACGTTACGAGGATGGGCGAGCATCTGGTTATCCTCCGAATCTCAATTCTTAAATACCAAGTTACGTTGGAACAGATCCTGATCCAACAAGAGGACGTAAAGGCTTACGTTGAATATTGTCTTGATGTTTTTGGCGTTCGTATCAGACGCTTGCCGTAATGTTTTTCTTACGGCCGCCAGCGCGGGTATTCGTGCCTTAGCTTTCTCGCGAGCGCTCACTTGTGCCCTTCGACGTTTCCTAAAATTAACGACACGTTCAATCTGATTCTTTAGTTCTTCATTATCGAACACGCGCTCCTGTTGCATCTTCCTTTGCTTGCGATAGATGTCAGCGGTCGCCTGAGTGATCGACTTTATCTCCTCAGAATGTTTCATTGTGTGATCTACTGATAAATCTCTCCGCCACTTGCCACAAACTCTTCGGCTTTCTCTTTCATTCCGGCATCCAGCGCTGCAGCTTCGTCGATCTCTTTCTGCGCCGCATACTCACGGACGTCCTGCGTGATCTTCATCGAGCAGAAGTGTGGGCCGCACATGGAACAGAAGTGGGCCAGCTTGGCGCCTTCCTGCGGCAGGGTTTCGTCGTGATACTCGCGTGCGACTTCTGGGTCGAGCGAAAGGTTGAACTGATCTTCCCAGCGAAACTCAAAACGAGCTTTCGATAGAGCGTTGTCGCGGTATTGGGCGCCGGGATGGCCTTTGGCGAGGTCGGCGGCGTGGGCGGCAAGCTTGTATGCGATCACGCCGTCCTTCACGTCTTTCTTGTTTGGCAGGCCAAGGTGTTCCTTGGGTGTGACGTAACAGAGCATCGCGGTGCCAAACCAGCCAATCATCGCAGCGCCGATTGCGGAAGTGATGTGGTCGTAGCCCGGTGCGATGTCTGTGGTCAGTGGACCCAGCGTGTAGAACGGAGCTTCCTTACAAACTTCCAGCTGCTTGTCCATGTTCTCTTTGATTAAATGCATGGGCACGTGGCCCGGACCTTCAATCATCACCTGGCAGTCATACTCCCAGGCGATGTCGGTCAATTCACCGAGTGTTTCCAGTTCGGCAAACTGCGCTTCGTCGTTGGCATCTGCAATGGAACCAGGACGAAGACCGTCGCCGAGCGAAAACGACACGTCGTAGGCGGCCATGATTTCGCAGATTTCGCGGAACCGCGTGTACAGGAAACTCTCTTCGTGATGTGCCAGGCACCACTTCGCCATGATCGATCCGCCTCGACTTACGATTCCCGTCGTACGTTTTGCGGTTAACGGAATGTAAGGCAGCCTCACGCCGGCGTGGATCGTGAAGTAGTCGACCCCTTGTTCTGCCTGTTCGATCAGCGTGTCTCTGAAAATCTCCCACGTCAGTTCTTCAGCCTTGCCGCCGACCTTTTCCAAGGCCTGGTAAATCGGAACGGTACCGATGGGCACGGGCGAGTTGCGCAGGATCCACTCGCGCGTGGCGTGAATGTTTTTGCCGGTGGAGAGATCCATCACCGTGTCTGACCCACAGCGAATGGACCAACGCATCTTTTCAACTTCGTCGTCGATAGATGAGAGCACTGCGGAGTTGCCGATGTTGGCGTTGATCTTAACCAGGAAGTTGCGGCCGATGATCATCGGCTCTGATTCGGGATGGTTGATGTTTGCCGGGATGATGGCGCGTCCGCGCGCAACCTCGTCGCGGACGAATTCCGGGGTGACGTATTCAGGAATCGAGGCGCCGAAGGATTGGCCGCGGTGCTGGTGTTGGAGCGAATCGCGGGGGGCCTCTGGTCTGGCGGTCGACAAACTAAAGTGTGCCGGACATGCGCGGCCAAGGTTTTCGCGGATGGCGATGAATTCCATTTCGGGCGTGATGATGCCCTGACGCGCATAGTGCATTTGCGTTACGCATCGACCCGATTTCGCACGCAGCGGCGTTCGACGAAGCGAGGGAAAGTCTTCAAGGCGAGATGGGCCGACAATGGCTTTTTCTTTTTGTCGCGCCCGGCTGGCCGCGTCGAAAGTCAGATAGCCATCATCGATGGGTTGGATCTCGCGCCCTTCATACTCTTCGACATTGCCGCGGCCACGAATCCATTCCGCACGCACAGCTGGCAGACCCGCGCGCACGTCGCAATCTACCGAAGGATCACCATATGGCCCACTCGTGTCGTAAACACGCACCGGCGGATTTTCTTCCAGCGCACCGTTGAAGTTCCGCGTCTGGCTTTGCGCGATTTCGCGAAACGGCACGCGAACGCCAGGTTGTTTACCCTCGACGTAGATGCGACGCGAGTTTGGAAGTTGAGTGTCCTCGATGCTGGTTGGTTTGATTGCGGCGCTCATTGGACTCCTTCTAAAGAATTCGGATTTCAGATTCCGGAGTGCTGATTTCAGAACGACTCAGTCTGCGTTTCAAATTCATCAATCCGAAATCCGATATCTGAAATTGAAAAGACCGCTCCATCAGATCAAAAGGATGGAACGGTCATTACTGGCTGTTTCTCCCTTCGACGGTATTAACCGTATCAGGTTCAAGGGGTCTCCTTTCCGGACTCTCAGCCCCGATCCTCGCAGATCAGGGGCTCCCCCGAAAGCTGTCGTATCAATCTTCAGTTGAGATTCTAGAACCCTTTAGGTGCGCTGGCAAACAGGAGCGGCTGTTTCCACTTAGGGAGGGCAATACTTTACAGAACCGAGCGCGCTAGCGCCGGATGCTAAAGGCTACTAGAGAAATCTGCTGTGTTATATATCGAGAGTAGCCTCCAGGATCCGGCGCTACCGCGCTCGGTTCTGTAATCGAGCACCCAGAATCTTTACACTTATCGTCAACCCTCGTAAGATGCGTGCCGCACGCCCGTAATTCTTGAATCAAGCCCAGAACTTCCACGGAGGAATCATGACTCGAGAACGTCTGATCCTGTCCATACGCCGGACATCTGTCTTTGCAGCCATCTGCCTGGTGGCGATTGTCTTTACCAGTTCAAGCCACCACAGTTCGGCGCAAAAGACCGCTAGCCAGCGCGACACGCGCCAGCCTAAGACTGGTGCGACGCGAGCTTCAGGCGCGGCGCCAACGGCGGCCAGTGCCGACAACGAGTACACGAAGAAGATCAAGGAGTACACCACGCAGCCGTATTTCACGACCGAGTTGGTGGACCACCTGCCAATGTCAGACAAAGTGCCGTCTCCGGACAAGGTTCTGGGTTACGTAATCGGCACGCCAAACAAGCTGACCTATTCGAAAGACTTTCACCGTTACTACCGCGAGCTGGCGAAGACGAGCCAACGCGTGCGCGTGTTCAATGCGGCCGAGAAATCCGAGGAAGGGAAAGAGCAACTTCTGGTCGCTGTTGGCGATGAAGCTTCCCTCGCTCGGCTCGATCGATACAAGGAGATCACCGCCAAGCTTGCCGACCCGCGCAAGATCAATGAACAGGAAGCGAGCGCTTTGATTGGCGAAGGCAAAGTTTTTTACTGGGCGTCAGGTTCGATCCACTCGCCGGAAACCGGTTCGCCGGAGATGTTGATGGAGATGGCCTACCGACTTGCAGTCGAGGAGACCCCTTTCATCCAGGCGATTCGCAAGAACGTAATCGTGCTGATTACGCCGACGCTCGAAGTTGATGGCCGCGACAAGATGGTCGATGTTTACAACTATCGGAAAGCCAACCCGGGCAAGAATGCGCCAGGCCTAATCTTCTGGGGCAAGTATGTCGCGCACGACAACAACCGCGACGGCCTGGGCATGGCGCTGGCCCTGACGCGGAACCAGATGAAGACGTTTCTCGAATATCATCCCGCCATCCTTCACGACCTTCACGAGTCAGTCCCTTTTCTCTACACCTCGACCGGCACTGGTCCATACAATGCCTGGCTCGATCCGATTACCATCGACGAATGGCAGCTGCTCGCCTATCACGAGATAGAAGAGATGACCAAGCGTGGCGTGCCTGGCGTTTGGACCCACGGTTTTTATGATGGCTGGGCGCCCAACTACATGTTTTATGTCGCCAACGGCCATAACGCGATTGGCCGTTTCTACGAGACGTTTGGAAACGGTGGCGCCGACACAGTCGAACGGACTGTAGGCGATCAATCGCGACGCGACTGGTACCGCCCAAATCCACCCCATTCACGCGTTAAATGGTCCCTTCGCAACAACGTCAACATGCAGCAGTCGGCAATCCTTTTGGCGATGAATTTTGTGGCGAATAATAAGGAACGATTTCTGCAGAATTTCTACATCAAGAGCAAACGTTCGGTCGCGAAGGCTATGAACGAAGGTCCGTATGCTTATGTTATTCCGTCTGACCAATCGCGATTAGTGGAAGCAGCCGACATGGTGAATCTCTTGCGGCTGATGGGCGTGGAAGTGCACACGTCTGACAAAGAGATTGCGACGAAGACTCAGAGGTTTCCGGCCGGCTCGTACATCGTGCGTATGGACCAACCGTATTCGCGCATGGCCGACATGATGCTGGATACTCAGTATTACAACGTCAACGACCCGCGGCCCTACGACGATACCGGCTGGACGCTGGGCGCGTTGCGCAACGTCAAGACTGTCCGTATAGCAGATAAAGCCGACCAGGATATCTTGAAAGCGCCCATGAAGTTGCTGACCGCCGATGCCCGCGTTAACGGACGTCTCAGTGGCTCCGCTACTACCGCGTACATCATTAATCACAACACCGAGAACACGCTGGCGACGCTGCGTTTCAAACTCAAGGACGTAAAGATCGATGCGGCCGAGGAGTCGTTCAAAGTCGGCGACAAACAATTCAATGCCGGGTCATTCATCATCAAGTCCGATGGCAACGGCAATGACCTGCGCCGGCGTCTCGAGACAGTCGTGACCGAGCTCGGCCTTGTCGCGACCGCGGTCGATAAGATTCCGGAAGTGAAGACGCATGCTTTGGCCGTGCCGCGCATTGCGATCCTGCACACCTGGACCAACACTCAGAACGACGGCTGGTATCGAATCGAGTTTGACAAGTTTCAGATTCCTTACGACTACATCTCCGATCAGGTGGTGCGCAACACGCCAAATCTGAAGGAGAAGTATGACGTTATTATTTTTCCACCCCTGGGTGGCTCGGCTCAGACGATAGTCAACGGCATTCCGATGCGTGGCGATGCGATTCCGTGGAAGCACTCGAACTTGACGCCAAACATGGGACTGTCGCCGGACACGACCGACGACATGCGCGGAGGAATGGGCCTGGGTGGAGTAGTTAACTTGCAGAAGTTTGTTAACGATGGCGGTGTGTTCATTACGGTTACAAACACTACGCGCATCCCGATTGATTTCGGAATAACGACGGGCGTCTCGATTCAGGAACCACGTCTGTTGCAGGCGCGTGGGTCGATTTATAACGCCCGCTTCAGCGATCGAAAGAGCCCGATCGCTTACGGTTACGATGAGACGATGCCGATCTATTTCAACCAGGCGCCGCTGTTTCAGGTGGCTTCCGGCATTCCCGGCGGCGGCGGCGGCGGCGGTGGAGGGGGTGGCGGTGGCGCTACAGGTCGTCCCTCTGGTCGCGGCACCCTCACCGACCCTGACATTGTGCAGGGAATGCCTTTGGCTGTGCCGTCGCCTCGTCCCAGCCCGCGTCCAGGTGAAGAACAGTTGACCGAAGAGCAGCGACTACAGCTCGGCGCATTCTACGTCCCGCCCAATCAGCGGCCGCGCGTCGTGTTACGCTTCTCCAACGATGAAAAGAATTTATTGATCAGCGGTATGTTGGCCGGCGGTTCAGAGCTGGCAAACGCTCCCGCGGTGGTCGACGTGCCCGTGGGACGCGGCCACGTGGTCATGTTTGCGAACAATCCGATGTGGCGACATCAAACGCAAGGCAGCTTCTTTTTAATCTTCAATACTGTTTTGAATTTCGATTCGCTCAACACTGAGCGCGCTGTGCAAACACCGGCGAGACCGGCAGTGGCAAGCGGCGACGACAACGATCAGTAGGTCGCTTGAAACGGGTCAGCCACAAGCGTCGGCTGCATTCTGAATTGCTTCACGCCTCCTTGTTTGCTGATGCCCCATCTAGTTGCGAATCAATAAGCAGACGCAACCGCGTGGCGGTAGACGTATCAATGTTTTCGTTTCCCAGGTAGCCGCCAAAGCGCGGCAACCCTGGGCTGTAAGTCGTAGCCCCGTCGGGGCAAAAGAAAGGAACAACATGGCAGCAGAAATTGGTCAAAGGTTCGCGGATTTCAGTCTTCAAAATCAAGACGGCAAGACCGTCACGCTCGCAGACTTCGCCGGTAAGTGGCTGGCCCTTTACGTTTATCCGAAAGACGATACGCCGGGTTGCACGCTCCAGGGAAAATCATTTACCGCAACCAAACAGGAATTTGAAGACGCGGGCATCGCGGTAGTGGGTGTCAGCGCAGACGATGTGGCTTCGCACAAAGACTTCTGCAACAAGTTTTCGTTCACCATAGATTTATTGGCCGACCCGACTCAGGAATTGCTGCAAGGAGCAGGAGTGGGCCAAAGCGATTACAAAGGAACGATGTACTGGGACCGCACGACCTTCGTGATTGACCCGCAAGGCACGCTTAGGAAAACTTATCTTAAGGTGAATCCCGAAGGCCACGAGCGCGTCTTGTTGGACGAGATTACGGCGATGCAGGAGCAGGGACGGTCGGCCGCGCAGAGCTAGCAGGCTATGAAAAAATCAGAAGAGATCCACGAAACACACCAATCAGCACGAAAAAGCCCTCTTTAATTAGAGTGATTTCGTGTATTTCGTGGACCGTCTTGCCCGCGGTCAGTAAACTAACAGTTTGCTTTACGATCGCGCTGTTCAGCTATGATCCAAACGGCTCGAAACTCTAACAACAACTCTTCCTGGAGATGATGATGCTAAATAAACGCACCGTTGCGTTGTCCCTCATTCTGTCTTTTCTTCTGCTTCCGCTCGCACTTGCTCAGCCTGTTGATGATGAGACACGCGCGCGCATTCGCAAGGAGGGCATGGAACATTCGCAGATCATGAAGACCATGCACATGCTGGCGGATGTTTATGGCCCACGGTTGACAGGCTCGCCAAATCACAAACGCGCCGCCGAGTGGACCATCAAGCAAATGCAGGAATGGGGATTTGAGAATGGACACCTTGAGCCCTGGGACTTCAAGCATCCAGGATGGCTCAACGAGCGTTTAAGTGCACACATTATCTCTCCAGTAAAAGACGCCCTGGTCGCTGAGGCGTTGGCTTGGACGCCGAGTACGCGTGGCACCGTGCGCGCGAAGGCCTATCAGATCCTGATTCCGGAAAGACCGACGAAGGAAGTTTTAGTTGCCGCACTCGAGAAGGAGAAGGGCAACGTACGCGGACGGCATGTGTTGGTTGGCCGCCACCGCGTGGTGCCGGTTAACCTAACCCCGGCGCCGAAACGGACTGAGGACAGAGTTATCGAACGGCGTTTTGATCCCGACGCCCGTCCGTCGCCGTCTCCATCGCCCTCGCCTTCACCCTCGCCCGCTCCGAACGTCCTCAGTGCGCGGCAGATCGAGCGTCAGGTCGACGAATTTCTTAAAACGAATCGGGCACTGGTGCGCGTTAACGATGCTGCACGCGAGCATGGCCAAATCAGGGCTTTCAACAACAGAACTTTTGACGTCACCAAAGTTATCCCTACCGTGGTGATGCGAAACGAAGACTACGGCCGCATCGCTCGCCTGTTGGCTGATGGCTCGGACGTCGTTCTGGAGTTCAACATCGTCAATCGTGTCTATCCCGAAGGCAAAACTTCTTACAACGCGATCGCGGAGATTCCCGGTACCGACAAAGCAGACGAGGTGATCATGTTGGGCGGCCACCTAGACTCGTGGCATGCCGCCACCGGCGCCACCGACAACGCCATCGGTTGCGCGATCATGATGGAGGCTGCGCGTATTTTGAAAGCCCTGGGATTAAAGCCACGCCGGACTGTTCGGGTTGCTCTTTGGAGTGGTGAAGAACAGGGTCTACTTGGTTCGCAAGCTTACGTGAAAGAACGTTTCGGAAGTTTTGAGAACCCAAAACCTGGATACGATAAATTCGGCGGCTACTTCAACATCGATTCCGGCACAGGTCGCATCCGCGGTGCATCTGTTTTTGGACCACCTGAAACAGCGAAAATTCTGCGCGACATTCTCAAGCCTTTCAAAGATGACGGCGTTGCAGGTGCGATTGCGACCAGGAGCCGCAGAACGGGCGGCTCGGACCACACTTCATTCAATCAGGCGGGTTTGCCGGGTGTTGGCCTAGGTCAGGATCCGATCGAATATGGTTCACATACCTGGCACACGAACCTGGACACTTACGAACGCATACTCGAAGACGATGTAAAGAAGGCGGCGATTGTAATAGCCACTGCTGTTTATGAGCTGGCGACGCGCGACGAATTGCTGCCGCGATTCAGCCGGGAAAACATGCCGGCGCCTCCACCAGCGCCGACACCGTCGGAAGGCGAGCCGTAAAGCCAGTCCTACTCAGGACGAGGCGTTGGGTGTTCGAGATGATTTTGCCTGGTGCTTTGTCAACACGATCGTACCGCACCGGCCCAGCGCTCGTACGAAGTTGATCGTTCTGAGTATCAGAATGGCGAGCGGGGTGGCGGCCATAACGAAAAAGAAGACCACGAGGTAAATTTGGCCGATGATGTCGGTGGCTTGTCTCAATGATTTCTATTCGGCAGTCGTTCGATCGGTAAAGTGTCCGACACACTTTAAGGAGGCCCTTAACCAATCCACGACAAACTAAAGGACGCTCTGATTAAGTTGGTCATCAGCTCCAATATTAATGAAATGTATCAGACCTTCTTTGTAGTTTGTGGGTTGCGGATGCGAGACTCTCGACAAACTAAAAGTGTGTCGAACATCGGTTCAGCCGCCGATAAAACTCATCGAGCGGGAAGGAGTGACAAAGGCCGGATCGTTGATGTAATGACGAGCCTCTTTCTTCAGCACGACCGCCTCGATGAATTCTTCGATCTCTTTGCGCGTTGCGCCGGTTCGAATGACATCGCGGAGAGAATGTTCGACCGTAGAAAAGAGGCAGGTGCGGATCTGGCCGTCAGCGGTCAAACGTATCCGCGAGCAAGCACCGCAGAAAGGCTCCGACACGGGCGCGATGATTCCGATTTCGCCAGGCGCTTCGTCAGCAAATCGATAACGCGACGAGGTCTCGGAGCCACGTGCGACATCGATCGCCAACAGTGGAAATCTTTCTTCAATTCGCTCTCGAATCTCGCGCCCGGAAACCACGTCGGTGCGCGACCAATCGTGACCTGAATCAAGCGGCATAAACTCGATGAAGCGCATCTTCACGTCGTGTTCGCGGGCAAAGGCGGCAAAGTCAGCAACCTCATCCTCATTGTGACCACGCACAATCACCGCGTTTATTTTTATGGGTTCCAGACCCGATTGCTTCGCGGCCGCGATTCCCGCCAATACGCGATCAAGCACGTCGACCCCAGTCATCTGTTTGAACACCTCGCGCTTTAGACTGTCCACGCTGATCGTGATGCGATCGAGTCCGGCGTCCTTCAACGCCTGGGCACGGTCGGGGAGGAAGTATCCATTGGTTGTTAAGGCGAGGTCTTGTAGGCCTTTCGATTTTAGTTGGGACAGCTTTTCGATAATGGTTTCGATGTCGCGTCGCATCATCGGCTCGCCGCCGGTCAAGCGAATTTTCTGAATACCGAGCGAGACAAAGACGTCGCAAACATATTCAATCTCTTCGTACGAGAGCATCTGCTCCTTGGGCGCGATTGGAGGTTCTCCATGCGGCAGGCAATAAAAGCAACGAAAATTACAGCGGTCGGTTAGCGACACGCGCAGGTCGCGTATCGGGCGGCTGTATGAGTCTTTAAGAACTTCCGGCATATTACTCTTGTCTGCTGGGCGCAATGATACGCGCAGGAAGGGAGCGAACCAAACCGCCATCGGCAGATGACGCAGCGTGGCCAGGGTTGCAACCGAATACGTTATCAGGATTACAACTGCGGATCAGGCACCGAGCAGCGGGTTGGTCATGAAGACCGAAGCTGGTAGGCGTTTCTGAGTGCCGGGTAGTTTCATGCTGCGTTTCAGAGCAAAATCAAAAAGCAATGGGTTGTAATCGTAAATCTCTTGAAGACATAGACGCTCTTCCGGCGTGAGATAACCTTGCTTTACCAAAGGACTGGTCCGGATCAGCACGTTGATCGCGGGTAGTGGATAGTCACTGCCGTTAACCAATCTCTCCTGCAGATCCTCGCGACTCAGAATGGTCGTTAACGGTTTGCCGATGCGATTAAACTGCGTCATCGCGGAGATGTCGGCAAACACGAGGCCTTCATATCGCTTGTCATCCATCAGACGCATGAACAAATCGAAATTCGAGACACGTTTCCTTTCGGGATCGTCCAGGTCTTCGTTGTCACCAAGTCCGGCGCAGTGGGCCACAATCACTTTCACGCCCGCGTCGAGCGCACGCCTGAGCAACAGTGGATTGCCGAGCTTCTGATCCTCATCGGCCTCGACCGCTTTCTCTTCGCCGCCGTGACTCAGCAGGATCAGATCCAGCTCCTTCATCTTCTGATAAAACGGATCACAGCGCGGGTCAGACGGATCGATACCCATGGCATTCGGCAGCCACTTGACGATGCGCGCGCCACGTTTGGCCCAGCGCTCGAGTTCAGCTACCGCGTCGGACCGGTAAGGATTAACCGAGATGTTAGGAATGAACTTCTCCGGATACTGCTCCGCAAGTTCAAAGACATACTCGTTTGGCACGTAGAACTCGGTCTTCTCGAGATTAGGTGTGCCGTCCGGCGAATAGTTTTTATCGAAGGCGAGCAGACGGAATTTACCGGAACACGGAAGGTGCTCGACGAGGTTCACAAGCCGTTTGACCATTCCGGCATCGGCATCGGCGACGTCCTCGACGCCGGCTGCGCTGAGATACACCTTGAACTTCAAGTGGTGAAAAGGATGCTTCCAGGAAAGCATCTTGGCATTGACGAAATTGTTTGAATCACCAGTGCCGATGCCGGCAACGTGGGTGTGGTGATCTACGAGCCGGCTGGGATCGATCCCTTCGTAGACCCGCTTTACCAGGTCAGCCGAATTCAGACTCAGGCGATCCTTCAGGTCTTGCGGCTGGTTACGAAAGGCGCCGCCGAGGCGGTGGATTAGGCACATGGTTTATTAGAGTGCTAACTGACAATCGTAGGAGCGGCCCTCCGTGGCCGCCCCATGAAGCGGCGACGACAGGCCCCTATTGAGTTAACAAGACTCCTGCTCGGGGGGCGGCCACGGAGTGCCGCCCCTACAGTCATTTAACTGTCAAGGTCATCTTTGCAAAATACTCAGTCAGATTGCCATTGTGTTCGCTAACTTCACGTTTGCGCCAATCAATTATGTAAACAGAATAACACGCCGGCAGGCAGACGAAGTTGATCGCCAACCGTGGCATGCCTTCGATTCTCACTACTAATGTTCTGTTCGTACTCGTTTACAAAACCCACGTCTCTTCCGTTTGTCCCCTGTTATGAAAAACAATACCGGTGAAATCCACGCCTGCGGCGACCGGGTTTTCGAACAATACATTGAACTGGAAATGTGTGGAAGCTTCGAACCAAGTGGAAAGCAAACGTTTGGACGCAAACATGATGGCTCATTGTTTCATAGGATTCGGACATCGCCCCGCCCTCGATCGGGCGGAGATTAGAGCAAGTGCGGGTGTGGGCGCAATGTTTGATTACCTTGGTGGCGCTGCGAAGTGCAGCGCCGGAGGTTGCATAGCGAGGCCACGTTATACGAGGCAGACCGTCATTAATCACGCGGAGCGATCTCATTAGCACCACGGCTTTAGCCCGGTGCCCGGAGCACAGACTAGCCTAAGGAACCGTTTCAACGGTTTGGCTTGGCGGTAAACCGTTAGAAACGGTTTCAGGAGTAATCGGGAATCTTTATCACCGGGCTGAAGCCACAATGCTAATGAGATCGCTCCGCGATGCCGAAAATCTGAGCACAAGGACTCAGAGTGGGGCGCAAGCCCTTGCAGTCCGGTCGCTTCTGGGCTAAAAGATTGTTCCAGCACAACAAAACCTACCGCATCGGCCACAACTTGCCTCTGTAGCACGAGCGAAGTGAATTTCCTGTCGCAGTAAAGAGAGGAGAAGTGTCTTGAACAAACTTCGCGCAAAAACCATCGCCAGGCTCTCGTTGCTTATCGCTTGTTTACTCTTGAGTTTGTCCAGCACGGTAGCGCAATCAACGGTTTTCAATATTCCTGCCACTGACGTGCAGGCTCCGGGCAAGGTCTACCTCGAAGCCAATTTCATCATGCACTACGGCGGGCTGAGGGATGGCGGCTACCGCACATATGGGCCACGTGTCGTCGTCGGGCTTCCGGGAAACACGGAGGTCGGCGTCAACGCGTACTACACAAGGGCTTTGCCTGCTGAGCCGATCGAGATTCAGCCGAATTTCAAGTGGAAATTTTATGAAAATGAAAAACGAGGATTGGCGTTCGCCACCGGTGTGCTCTTTTCAATTCCGATAACCCGGCGTTCTTTGGGCACCGATTCTGCGCAGATCTATGTGGTCGGCAGCAAAAGCTTTACCGGCGCGTACGCTCCTCGCGTAACGTTTGGAGGTTACAGGTTGGTGGGTTCGTTTGACGATGAGACGGACAAGACCGGAGTGCTGCTTGGCTACGAACAACCCATTACCAAAAAACTTTCATTCGTCACTGACTGGTCCAGCGGTAACAACGACTATGGATATTTAGTGGTGGGAACTGGGATCACGTTCTCACCGAAGAGCTTGCTATACGCTGGTTACAACTTTGGCAATCAAGGACGCGGGAACAATTCCCTGGGCATCTTTTACGGGCATACGTTCTAAAAGCGAGGTGCCCGCGATTAAGGAGTAGTGCCCACTAAAAGCAAAACCTTCCCTCACAAATCGTCTGATCGAGTGGGCGTCGATCACTCGGCGCTTCGCGCTCACGTAGCTCCGGGGCCAATGTCTCCGGATCGCTAGGCCTGCCAACGGCTATCATCGCTTCAACTTTATAGGCCTCAGGAATATTGAGTTCGGAACGCGCGCGCGCGTAGTCGAATCCCTGCATGCCGTGTACAACTAATCCCTTGAGCCAACCCTGCAGCGCGAGATTTTCCCACGCCGACCCGGTGTCAAACGAGTGTGTAACCGAAGGTTCGCCACTCTTATCGAAAGTTGTTTTCGAAATGAAGAGGATCAGGGCGCCCGCGTTTTTGGCCCAACTCTGATTAAACTCAACCAGTAGATCGAAAAACAGCGGCCACTGTTCGGTATCCTTGCGCGCGTAAAGCATTCGCCAGGGCTGGTTGTTGAATGACGAAGGCGCCCAACGCGCAGCCTCGAAAAGACTCATCAAATCTTCCTGGGCAATCGCCTCGCCTGTCATCGCTCGCGGCGACCAGCGATCGAGAAACATGTTATCTATCGGATGTGCCGCTTTCCTGACTTCGCTTCCCTTAATCATCAAAGTGTCCTCTCCTAATCGGATTAAATTGTGATAACGCTTCGTGTAGTTTCCTGTATGTTCTTTGGATATTAATTCTTAAAAGGATGCAAAGCGATCCACGAAATCACACGAAACAAGACGAAGTTTTTCACGCTGAAAGAGATCAAGTAGACCCTGTTCCTGTTACGGATTGATGACGTAGTTGGCAAATTCCTATTATCATCACAAACGATGGCTGTACAACCGAACGAGGAGCTTTATTACGAGTCTTACGGAGACGGTGATCCGGTGCTGTGTTTGCACGGGCTCGGAGCCTGTCTCTACACCTGGCGAAACCTGATAGAGCCACTTTCGCAAAGCCATAAGCTGATACTTGTTGATCTAAAGGGTTGCGGGGCATCGCCAAAACCGCGCGATGGGCGTTATTCGGTTCAGGATCAGGCAGAACTTATTTACCGGTTTATCCAGCATCATGGACTGAAAAACCTTACGCTCATAGGAACCTCGTATGGCGGCGCGGTTTCCTTAATGCTGGCCACGATGCTGTGCGAGATGGACCGCGGGCGGCTATCAAAACTCATACTGATCGACAGTGCCGGGTATGACGAGTCGCTGCCATGGCATTTGAAGCTATTCAAGACCCCGGTTCTGGGTTGGGTTACGATTCATGTCCTGCCGGGCAAAGCGTTTACCCGCCGAGTGCTGCGTTACGTTTATTACAACCGCCGGCTGATTACGAAGGAACAGATTAAAGCCTACAGCCAGCCGGTAAAATCGCGCGACGCGCGACAGGCTCTACTGCAAACAGCCAGGCAAGCCATTCCGAAAAACATCGACGAGTTGACTCCCAAGTACAAGGACATCTGCGTGCCGACGCTCATTGTCTGGGGCGAAGAGGACAAAGTAATTCCACTGAAGATTGGAAAGATGCTGGCGCAAGCGATTCCCGATTCGAAACTGGTGGTGCTACCCGAAGTGGGCCATGCGCCACATGAGGAAGCGCCGGAAAAGACGATCCCGCTGATCCTGCAGTTTTTGGAAAACCCCAGCTCTTCTGCTCCGTAGGAGCGCAATGTTTATAGTACGACCGATCTTAAAAAAAACTCCTGTAGCTCCATCGGAGCGGCATGACATTGCGCTCCTGCGGAGCTCGGGTTCAATGGGTGGAGCTGAAGCTATAGACATTTCGTGCCTACGGCACGAGGACGGGTTTTTCAATCAGCCAAGTCTCACTTAACCACTGAATAACTGCGAATATCCGGCGCCTCTGCAACCATGCCCTTAAGCTTCTCCCGTGCGCCCGTGAGATGTTGGCTGTTTGCATGGCTGTTAAGGAAACTCTCGCTCTGCCATTCTTCCACGAATGTAAAGTCTGTCGGGTCGGACTTGTTTTGCAGCAGCTCGTAAACAATGCAGCCTTCTTCCTTCCGCGTAGGTTCAACCAACTGGAGAAGAATTGAGCGGACTAGGCCAACTTTGTCAGGCAGCGCTTTGATTCGCGCAACAACTCTCAATGAATCTTCGGGCATATCACCTCTCTCACTTATTGCAACTGGTCACTTTGTGGTGACTGTCAGTGTCTCGTTTGGTAAGTGGTTACTTCAGTGCTTGATTCAACGTGGACGGCTCGTCCAGCATAATCCACTCAACCATCGAAAGCGGCAGACTGCCATGCTTGATCAAGTCATCGTGAAATTGGCCCAAACGAAAGTTTGCTCCCTGTTTGTCGCGATACTTCCCGAGCAGTCGCATGATCTGCCATTTGCCGACCATGTAAGTGATCTTTTGCGTGGGGTTCGCGGCGGCGCCGGCTGCTTCGCCGGTGGCGGATTCGCGGTCCAACCCACCCGCTTCCATGAAGTAGTTCACGGCTTGTTCGAAAGTCCACTTGCCCGTGTGCAGGTTTACATCGACGCCGATACGCGCAGCGCGATAACGCGAGAGACGAAGTATCTGGCCCTGCGCCGGCGAGTTGTTTGGATATAGACCTGTGCGCATTAACATCTCCTCGCCGTAGAGTGCCCAACCTTCAATGAGGATGCCGTCGTAATTCTGGCGACGGATCTCGTTGGGCAGGTGGTTCGCAATCGATAGTTGCAGGAAGTGGCCGGGAATTCCTTCATGGCCCAGGATGGGTCTTGGATCTTCTATCGCCGCCCGGATATAGAAGTTTCGCGACTGCGGATTGTAAGTAGGGATGAAATAGAAACCGCTTGGGTCTTTGTCATAAACGCCGGGCGGGTTCATGAAGCCGCCGGGACTGGTCGGCTTGAATGCTTCGGGCAGCTGACGAATCGTGAATGGCCCCAGGTAATCAGGAATCGTAATCAGCTTGTTCGTCTTAAGGAAATTGATCATCTCCTCCTGACGGCTTTCGTAAGCTTTGAGGAAGGCCTGCTGGTCTGCTGGTATGTTCTTGCTGCGCGCAGGATTCGGATCAGCGAGCGACGGATCAGGAAGCATTGACTCGAGGGCACGATAACGCGCCAACTCCGCCTGGCCCAACATGTCAACCTGCTTAGCGTCGAGCGGCAAGTAGTAAATCTCCTTCAGCAGATAGTTATAGTTTTCCTCGCCCATAGGTTTGAAAGGCACCATCCCCGGCAAACGCCTTTCGAGCCAGTCGGCAAAACCATGAATCGATCGGAGCGCGGCATCACGCGACACAACCAGATCGTTTTTCTCGGCCGGAGATAAACCTGTCGCAAGTGTCATCAGGCTGTCGTTGAAAAGACTGTCGATTGAACGGGCGGAATCAATCGCCAGTTGCGCATACAGCCTGACTGGTTTGGTCAGGTTTCCTTTGGCTTGCTCGATCATGAATGGCATCTGTTTCAGACGCGCAGTGGCCGCCAGCGCGCGCACGCGCGGGGTGTCGTACTCCTTTTTTAACAGGGAGAAGATGCCGTTGCTGCATTCGTTAACGTAAAGCTGTGGATCGGTCTCGGAGAAATTGATCACGCGATTGAAGAAGTCGACGTTGTCCAGTTGCGCTCTGAATAGAAGCCAATCAATGCGGTCGTCCCTGGTCCAATTGGAGGTGGGCATTGCCCGCACTTTAGCCAGTAGTTCCTGGACATGAAGTTTTCGGTCAAGAATGCGCGAGAGCGAATAATCCGTGAGACGATCGTCCCAGGTGTGGAGGCCGGCGTCACTGGAAGCAACCGGATAATTCTGATCACGCCACTTGTAATAGTCCTGGGCCAGCTTGCGGAGGTCTGCGGGCGTGGTTGGCTTTTGCGCGAAGGCGGAACAGGGCATCAAAATCGCCCCAGTTATCAGAAATAAGATCAGCAGCTTCATTCTTAACCCTCGATGTTCGGATGAAATAATCGATACGATCCACGAATCACACGAAATTGCACGAACGCTATTTCGTGTTGATTCGTGTATTTAGTGGATGGTACTTGTTCAAGACGGGTCGTTCACCGACACGTCGCATTTCTGTAAAAGGGTCCGAGCATTCCTTTGCAAGCCAGCCAGCTTCGCCCGCTTCATCGCGCTGCCACGAAAGTGGGCCGCGTAAGTCTCCGGCGTCATCTCGAGCACGTCGGCAAGTTCTGCATTAACGTTACCCGTCCGCGGTTGAAAGCGTGGTTCAGCGGTTACCTGCTCGAATCGGTTCCAGGGACAAACATCCTGACAGATGTCGCAGCCATAAAGCCACCCGGCCAAATTCTCCGCCACCTCGGGAGCCATCTCCGGTTCTCGCAATTCGATCGTCGCGTAGGAAATGCATTTATTGGAATCAACCACATAAGGTTCGGTGATCGCCTGCGTGGGACATGCGTCAATACAGAGTGTGCAGGCGCCACAGTGATCATCAATCGTCTCCTGGTCATAAGCGAGATCTATATTCAGCAAAAGCTCGCCGATGAACACCCACGATCCATATTCTGGAGTAATCAGATTTGTGTGTTTGCCGATCCATCCAAGGCCCGCTCGCGCTGCCCACGCCTTGTCCATCATTGGTTGAATGTCGACGCAAACTTTTCCTTCAACTTCCGGGGCCTGCTGCTGAATCAATGACATCAAAGCGCGGAGTTTGCCGCCCACAACGTCATGGTAGTCATCGCCCCAGGCATAACGGGAGACCTTGCCCCTGGCCGGATCGTCCGTGTGTTGCGCCTGAGTGTAGTAGTTCATAGCGACCACGATTACAGATCGCGCAGACGGAAACAGCTTAACCGGATCTGTGCGCATGCCGGGGTCGCGTGCCATCCAGCGCATCTGGCCCGCGTAGCCGCGCTCAAGCCACGTCAGCAATCGTTCGCGAGGTTTATCAAGTGACGTCGCCGGGACGATGCCGACCTTCTCAAAGCCTGCTTTCAGCGCCAGCTGCTTGATGCGCAGGGACAGTTCGCGTGCGCGAATCAGAGCGTCGTTTATGTTGCCACTGACAGAGGTAACTTCGCCTTGCATCACCTAATAAGGATACGAGCGCAGTTGGCTGAGAGTCTAGTTGGCAAGTGAACGGGAATTGAGGTGTGCTGCCAAGTGAAGAAGGGCACTGAGTAGAGGGCGATCTACAACTCCACTCTGCCCTTCCCCACTTGCGGGGGAAGGGGGAACTGAACCAGCGGGAACATTCCGGGGGAAAACGGGAGACTTAAAACGACTACTGAATTCTCTGTAGTGTTACCGTCGTCATTGGAGACGTCCCGCTCGTGCGATTGAATGAAAGCCAGTAGCCGGCTTTTGCATAACGCACCATCTTGTAGACAGAGCCGTCGGCCTTTGCTTCAACATCAGCGCCAAAGACGTCCTTCGCCGTCGGGGTATTGTTACCAATTGTCATGAAGTCGGCAGAGATCGCAGTCACCTTATGGGTCTTATCATAAAGGACCTGCGCGGTTTCGTTTTCACCGAAGACATAAAAATCCTGTTCGTCACCTTTCTCTCTTGGGGCTCCTAGTTTCTTCCGTACCTCATCGGCGGTCATGCCAAGCTGCACGCCGCGATATTCGAGAAACAAAGGTGACGGGTCCTCGCCCCCGCTGTGACTGGCGGCGACCTTTCGGGGCGCCTGAGCATTGCTCAAAGTGAAGCCGGCCGCAGCGATGATAAGGACGCAAAGGGCCGACAAAGCAGAGGCTTTAAGAAGTGGGCGTAACATTCTGGAATTCTCCTTCCGAAGACTTGCGGTCAGGGCGGGCCAACGGATTTTCGCAGGATACGAAGATAGAGCCGGGCTCGGCGCATGGCCGCGAGTTAATGCAACTGTGCGGAAAATATACCCAACTTTTACACATGTCAATGGTCGCCGTGCACGGGATGAGTTAAGCCTTAAGTTTGTGCCGATTGACCTTGGCTTCAAGGGTCGGAAAAACAGTTCGTTGTTGCAACCCCACCATTGCGGCAGTGGCTACCGGCCGCGTAATCATCAAGAATGGCAAGTTCAAGATGCCTGACGGTAAAACGATCGACATCAGCGGTCAGTATCGATTCGTAGATACCTTTGCCAGGCGTAGCAACGAATGGAAGCTGGTCGCCGGCGCGTCAGTTCCCGTCCGAGAACCTGGGCCAGGAGCGTCACCCGCGGCTTCACCAAAAGCTTCTCCGGCAGCATCGCCGAAGGCTTCGCCCGCCGCGAAGGCTTCACCGTCGCCGACGCCATAGCAGTTCTTCAATCTTGAGTGAGGCTGTGCTGGACCACACGGTTCATCACAGCTTCGCCGCAAAGATGACTACAGAACCGAGCGCGGTAGCGCCGGATGCTAAAAGCTAACTAAGTGTCAAATCTTTTTGCGTATGGGTGCTCGAGTAGCCTCTGGCATCCGGCGCTATCGCGCTCGGTTCTGTTATTGCACTGGATCCGGCAATCCTTGACTAATGTTCTGGTTTGGAATAGAACCCACGCGCTCTGCCAACAACACCCAGGAGTCAGACAATGAAGAAGATCCTTGTATTGGTATCTATTCTGATCGTCATGGCGGGATGTGCTGCGCCGCCGACAAATCGAGACTCAGCCCCATCGACAAGTACTAATCGTGCGGCAGAAGCCCCGGTCCAGTTAACAGAGGCGGAGGCGATCGCCAGGGAAAAAAATGTCTGGGACGTATTAAAGAAAAAGGATTACGACCTGTTTGAGAAACTCTTGACCGCCGACTACCTCGAAGTTGCATCTGACGGCGTGTATGACAAAGCCGGCATCGTCACCTTCCTTAAAGACCTTGACTTTACTGACGCCACTTTTTCTGACTGGAGAATGCTTCAGATAAATAAACACGCATTTCTTCTGATGTATAACTTGAGTTTAAAGGGGAAGCTTAAGGGTGAGGATATTCCGCCAGGCCCTTATCGCGTCGGTTCAGCCTGGGTAAATCGCGACGGCACATGGCTGCCGATCTTCTATCAGGAGACGCTGGAACAAAAAGCTCCGCCGCCACCTCCGGCTGGCGCGGCAGCTACCAGCGCAAGTCCAGCCGCGAAGACGTCTGACGTCACGATCCCCGCGGATCCCATTGAGAGAGAGAAAGCAGTTTGGGAGGCACTTAAGCGTAAAGACTACGACGCCTTTGCAACCTTCCTGGATAGCGATCAAGTAGAGGTCGAACCGCACGGGGTTTATGACAAAGCCGGAACGCTCAAGCTCGTGCGCATGTTCGATGCGTCGAAGGGCGAGCTCAGCGATTTCAAAACAGTCAAATTTAACGAGGAGGCCACGCTCGTTACTTATGTAGTGACTATTCCCGGCCCTAAACCTGAGAAACAACGGGCCAGCACTATTTGGGTCAATCGCGGTGGCAAGTGGTCGGCGATATATCATCAAGGAACACCGGCAGAGGAGCCACCGGCTGCTTCACCGTCACCAACCAAGTAAACCTTGCAGAGCCGAGCGCATAGCGCGGTGTTTCAGCGCCGACGGCGCGAAATGTAACAGCCTGGGGCAACGCCCCAGGTGGACGATTGAAATCTTATTAGCGCTGAAGGCGCGAAATGTGTTGGCGCCCATTTTCTATAGGCGTGCGTTCCCCATTCGCGCCTTCAGCGCTTTCATTTGACTCGACCTTCCCTTCCTGGGGCGTTGACCCAGGCTGTTACATTTCGCGCCTTTGGCGCTAAGATCTGGGCATTCCCATTGCTAACTACCGCGCTCGCTGTAACTTCTCCCTCCGGCAAATCCTTGACTAATTGTTTGGGTTGGAATAGAACGCACGAGCTCTATTCAATAATTTCAGGAGTAGTCCCATGAAAAAGACTCTGACGCTCGTGTTGGCACTGATCGTTGTGGCCTCATGCGCCGCACCACCGACTAATCGTGACGGAGCTGTCGACACGAATCGAAATGCAAATCGCCCGGCCGATCCAGCGCCAGCAATTACGGAGGCTGACGCGATTGCCAAAGAAAAAGCAATTTGGGACGCGATCAAAAACAAAGATTACGCGGGCTTTGAGGGTATGCTAGCCGACAGTTTCCTGGAGGTTTTGCCCGACGGAGTTATGGACAGAGCGGGCTCACTGGCCGGCGTCAAGCAATTCGAACCTTCCGAGATCAATTTTAGCGACTGGAAGTTCCAGTCAATCGACAAAGACCTGTTCCTGGTGATCTACACCGTAAGCGTCAAGGGAAAGTTTGCGGGTGAAGAGGTTCCTTCAGATCCTGTTCGATCGAGTTCAGTTTGGGTTCATCGCGGAGGAAAGTGGCTGGGCGCCTTTCACCAGGAGTGTCCTGTTGCGAAAGCAACTCCTTCTCCAACAAACCCGGCCGGCGCGCCAAAAGCGGCCCCTTCGCCACATGCCGCCTCCACGTCAGTCGCCACAGGTCCGGATCCAATTGAGAACGAGAAGTTGCTATGGGATCTTTTGAAGAGCGCCAGGTATGACGAATTTGCAGACTTGCTGGCCCCGGAATCTATTGAAGTAGAGCCCGATAACGTTTACGACAAAGCCAGTACAGTCAGGGGCGTACGCATGTTCGACGCGTCGAAGGCAGTTTTGAGTGATTGGAAGACGGTTAAGCTCAATGATAATGTTTCAGTTGTGACTTACGTGGTTAAGAACGTCAGCGCGTCTCGTGAAGGAGAGCGACACTCAACGATCTGGGCGAATCGCAGCGGCAAATGGTTGGCGGTATTTCACCAGGGCGGCACTGCGGTGAGGAATCCGTCGTCGCCGCCTCCGCCGCCGAAAGCTTCGGTATCTCCGTCACCGAAGTAGTCCTTCAACTTCATGAGTTGTCGGATAGTGAAAGCGATCCTCTAATTACACGAAATATCACTAACAGAGTTTTAGTGACTCGTGTCTTTTAGTGGATCGTTTTTGCGCTTGTGATTTGGTAGATTTAGGTCTGTTAGCTCCAGATTCCGGGAATGCTCGTCGCGCACGACGGGCATTTCCCATCTGGCGTGACCTTCACTTGCCGGATCAGATATCCGTAACGATCGACCAGCAATTCATCACACGAAGGGCAATAAGTGTTTTCCCACCGCCCGACTTTCCCTGGCAGGTTTCCCGCGTAGATGAAACGAAGTCCGGCCTCGCGTCCAATCTCACAGGCACGGACCAATTGTTCCGCAGTAGTGTTTGCGTTCTCTGTCATGTGGTAGTCCTGGTGAAACGCCGTGACGTGCCAGGGAATGTCAGGCGAAACCCTGGCGATAAAATCCGCCGCGCGTCTCAGTTCATCTTCCGAGTCGTTGAAGCCGGGAATTACAAGCGTAACGATCTCTTCCCAGAAACCACGATCATGGACCATCTGCACCGTCTCAAGAATGTTATCCACCACGCCTCCGAGTTGCCGGTAGTTTCGATCGTTCATCGACTTCAAATCTATCTTGTAGCAATCAGTCCACGGGCGAAGATAATCGAGCACTTGCGGCGTTGCGTTACCGTTTGAAATGAAGGCAGTAAGAAACCCGGCTGGTCGTGCTTGCTTGAAAACGTCGACAGCCCACTCCGCAGTGATTAACGGTTCGTTGTAACTGCTTCCGACCATCGAAGCGCCATAGGCTTTTGCCATGCTGACGAGACGCTCGGGGGTGACGACTTTGGGAGGAGTTCCCGCTGAGTCGTCGCGAAGGGCCTGCGACGTCAGCCAGTTCTGGCAGTAGCCGCAATGAAGGTCACACCCGAGCATGCCGAAAGTCAGCGTGTCTGAACCCGGCAGGACATGAAAGAACGGTTTCTTTTCGGTCGGATCGCAGGCCAGCGCGGCAACGTAGTTTGTGGGAACGCGCAGTTGTCCCGCTTCATTGAAACGAACTTTGCAGATGCCGCGTTTGCCTTCCTTGATAAGGCAACGGTGGCCGCAGGCGTAACATTTGAGCGCGCCGTTGGGCAATTGTTCGATCAATTCCGGTGCAGCCGCAGTGGTTAGAGAATCGAGAACATCTGCGAGCGGGGCTGATTTAGTACCGATTGGCATGACTAACACCCGTCGTGATCTGGTCCGCGTCCCGGAGGGACGAAATGTTTATAGATCAGCAGACTCTGAAAAATCCGTTCAGCTCCGAAGGAGCGAGATGTGGCTCAATCGATTTACCCATCGAGCGAAACGTTTCGCTCCTTTGGAACTCCAGGGGACGGGCAAGGCTGTAACCTTCTATAAACGTCCGGCTCCTCCGGAGCTAATACCACATTCGTTACTTGAGGATTATACTCTTTCGCTATTATTCGCAAATCGTTCGGTTGAAGGCTGCGGAACAAATATGATCATAGAAGAAATCACCGTCACAGCCTTTCAACAACACACCCGCATCCTTGGCTGCGAAAAAACCAAACGTGCAATCTGCATCGACCCCGGCGACGATTCGGCGGAAATCGTGAGCGCGATCGACAAGCATGAGTTTGAGTTGCAGGCGATTGCGGTGACTCATGCACATCTCGATCACATCGGTGGCGTGTCATCTCTGAAGAAACTCAAGCCCGGCGCCGACGTGATGATTCACAAAGCAGACGAGTTCATTTATGAGGCGCTTCCCGAACAAGCGGCCTGGATCGGCATTCCGCGCGAGCAATGGCCCGCTTTTGGATTTGATTTTGAGGCTCCACCGAAGGCCGACGGATACTGGGAAGACGGCCAGCGTTATCAGGTTGGAGAATTGGAATTTAAGATCCTACATTGTCCCGGCCATACTCCTGGTCACATTGTTTTGTTTGAAGAGAAGGAAAGAAAAGTTTTTGTGGGCGATGTACTCTTCGCCGGTTCAGTAGGCAGGACCGATCTTCCTGGTGGTTCGACGGAACAACTCCTGGATTCAATCATGCACAAGCTTCTAACTTTGGGTGACGACGTCGAGGTTTACTCCGGACATGGCCCAGTCACGACTATCGGCCATGAACGAAAGACCAATCCATTTCTCACAGGGATGTACAAATTAGGAAGCGGAAGGTTTTAGCGCTATGAAGTCACTTTAGCATCCGGCGCTATCGCGCTCGGTTCCGCGTAATCTGCGGATTATTTGTTGCCGCGCAAACGACTCGCCTTGAGCTCTTCCCACTTTTCTTTTTGCTCGTCTTTGAGCTGACTGGGCAGCGTCTCAACTGGAATTTCGTTCTGGGTGCAGAAGTGTCGCCAGAGGATGAAACGAAGATCAAACTGGCCGGTTTGGTCCGAGATGCTGTTGTCTACTTCTGGTTCCTGCTTCTTTCCCGAGTCCATGGCGTCATTCTTTCCCGTCAATCAGAGTGAAAAGAGTGTAGCAGTTTTTGGGGAAATAGTTGATCGG
>DASQKG010000289.1:0-7342 GCA_035630655.1 Pyrinomonadaceae bacterium | reverse complement strand
AGCCCAGGGTTGGCTTTGAAACCCTGGGTTCAAGACGTTCCAAGAGATTCTTCGCAACTCTGAAGGAGTTGCGCTGCTTGCGTTTGGCGAATGGCGACGCAACTCCTTCAGAGTTGCGTCTTCTAAAGATGAATGCCTCTTTCCCAGGGTTGCCAAAGCGCAACCCTGGGCTGGAGCTAGCGAACGCTTTCAGCGTTATTCAATTGTACCTTCAGTTTTCACACACTCTCGGTAGCGACCGGGTCCGCGTTGGTTTAAAGTTCGCTGAGTTTCTCCTTGCTGGCTGAGGACTGCTAATAAGCTACGAGATGATACCCTGGGAATAGGTAATCCAGGTCGACCCGGTCGCTACTCTATATATGAAAGGGCGCTTCCGGTTCTGATACCGCTCGCTGGCGCTCGCAGAAAACCATCCAGCTCGGACCAGTCGCACTATTTGCCGGCCGCCTTCTGAGGCGCGGCCAGAGTCTTCACCTCCGCCTTCCACGCGGCTGGGGTCATCTGTTTAAGCCGGTGCAACTCGGCGGCCGCGATCACCAGTTGCCGGAGGGTTGGGACGATTGGGAATTCCAGCCCGCCTTTGGGTTTGGCGGCCTGATCGAGAGTGGCGAGTTTTGAGGTGCGCCATTCAGGGGCCGGAGATGCGCCTCGAGAAATGTAGGACAACGCTTCCAGTCCGATTGTTCCCATCTCATTCAGGTCTTTAGCCAGTGGCCTGGCTTCGTGCAGAGCCGGCGACCTGTCGATCATTGCTTCCAGTTCAGGACCCGCGTTGCGCCACTGGGTGAGCATATTTCGGACCTGTTGCGAGTGGGCCTCAAACCTTGGAGCGTCCGAGAGCAGACCGTCAACAGTTGAGGCGAATCGTCGCGCAACGTCGCTATCCGGGCGGGCCGCGTCGATCAGGCCGGTAAGCGGGCTGAGCATGGTTTGCGGTCTTTGCTGATTGCGCCTGTATTCCTTGACCGGCTCGACCACGGACACCAGCGTCTGAAGCGGGCCGATTTCTCTGCCCTGTGCCAATCGTCTGAGCAACATCGCCTGGTTCTTTTCGTGTGTGAGACCAACTTCTTCGAGTCGCAAGCTTGTCACGGCGAGACGCCGGTACATATCGTCAATGTCCGTGACTGTGCGCGGCGACCAGAGGCGCTCGGCGATCGCAGCCGTGCGCGGCCATATACGAGAGTCTATCGTGTCAGGAGTAACCCATTCGCTCCACATGGTCGCCTCGCCGCCGAGAACGTGAGCGGCCTCGGCCGCAGTCAGTGTGCTATCGGCCGGAATGGGGTCGACTGTGTAGTGCTGCGAGGTGGGGAAGATCAGATCAATGTAGTAGCCGGCAGAGAGAACACCCTTGTAGCCCTTCTTCGCTGCTTCCGCGAGTGCGCCTGGACCGCGCCATGAATGAATAACCACCTCTTGCGGCAAATCCGGCTGAAAGATTTCGTCCCAACCCATCATCATCTTTCCATGCTTCTTGAGAATCTGCAGCAGACGCTTGTTGAAATAAGTTTGCAGAGCGTGATTGTCTTTGATGCCCTTCGCCTTCATGAATGCCTGGATCTGAGGGTTGCGGTCCCACTGCTTGCCTTCGTTCTCATCGCCACCGATATGCAGGTAAGCGTCGGGGAAGAGGCCAGCCATCTCACCAAAAAACGTGTCGAGAAATTTGTAGACTTCTTCGCGCGTGGGATCGAGCGCGGGTTCAAAGATTCCGGGCTTGCGTTCAATCGTGTAGGGACCGGGCGCACTGCCGAGCTCAGGATGAGCAACAAGCCAACTCGTAGCATGTCCGGGAAGGTCAAACTCAGGGACGACACGGATGCCGCGCTCACGTGCGTAAGCAATGATCTCTCTCACCTGATCCTGCGTGTAGAAGTGGCCATCAGAGCCAAGCTGGTGAAGGCGCGGGAATTTTTTGCTTTCGATGCGGAAGCCCTGGTCTTCCGTCAAGTGCCAATGAAAGACGTTGAGTTTCACGGCTGCCATCGCATCGAGATTGCGCTTTAAAACCTCCATCGGTTGAAAGTGCCGGGCAACGTCGATCAACAGGCCACGCCAGGGAAAGCGCGGGCGATCCTGAATCTGAACGGCGGGCACGAAGTAGCCGTCACGATCACTCTCGAGTAGTTGGAGGAAAGTCTCGAGCCCGCGCAGAACGCCGACGCTGGTTGGCGCCTTCAGCACTGCCTGCGTGTCTGACACGGCGAGCGAGTACGATTCGTCCTCATCCACCGAAGGTACTGCCTTGCCGGGCCCGCCGGATTCAACTACGAGCGTGGCGGTTGCGGGATCGGCAGCCAGACCACGGGCGAGTTCCATGACGGTGCGAGCTTCGATGCGTCGTACGGCACGGTCTATCCCAGCTTGAAGACGAGGGTCGACCTCACCTCTGACGGCAACCGTGAAAGCTTTGCTCACCGGAAGTTTTCCGGAGTTAAAACTCACCGAGAGTGGCACCGGCATCAGGTTGTGCTGAGTGGCAGCCGGTGCGGTGGATGCGCCGGTCTGAGCGTAAGCGCTCGCTGAGCAGAACAAAGACAGAATAAGCGGAAGATAATTTCTAGCTTTCATGCGTTCCTCGGCAAAGTGGGCGGCGCGGATCCAGTAGCGTTTGGGCGTGCAGTTTGGACTATCATCTTGCTGATACGGCGTTAGTTACCGTGTCATACTTTGAGTTTACTGAATGAACAATTGGGCATTCTGTTGGTGGGCAGCAAGGAATTCGTGATGGCTTGTTCTTAGGTCCCAAGGGGCCGGCAGGCATTTAGTTAGCCACGTCCGTCAGGGCGTGGAAAGAAACAACAAATATGTCTTCAGGCCCGAAGGGCCGGCACTGCATGGTCGATTAACTACGTGCCGCACCTTCGGCGCTCATCTTCTCTTACATTCTTATCCGCGCCCTGACGGACGTGGCTATTCAATGTCGGACCCTTCGGGCCTAATCCCTCCGACGTGCCAACCTAATGCCGGTTCGGTGGGTTGGCAGGTTCATTGCCCTTACTTCAACTCGAACTTCTCCTTCAGTCCGCCAATCATGACTTCAAACTCGCCTCGCTCAACGACCGGTTTGTTCTCTGCTCCGATGAATGAGAGATCATCCCGGCGCAGTCTAAAGTTCAGAGTGCGACTTTGGCCCGGTTCCAGATAGATCTTCGCAAAACGTTTTAGTCTTTTTCCGGCAGGCGACAGAGAAGCTATCAGATCGCTTAGGTAGAGCTGGACCACTTCCTTACCGGGACGACGGCCGCTGTTGGTTACGGTAACGCTGACATAAATATCTGCGCCTCCAACTATCGTCTTTTGACCTAGGCGCAAATCGCTATACGCAAACGTTGTATAGCTCAGACCCTGTCCGAATTCGAACTGTGGTTTGAACGCCATATTGCCGAACGCCGTGTTCTCTGTTTCGAATGGTTTGTGATCATAAGTAATCAATCCATTCGGCGTGCGTGGGTACGTGAAGGGAAGTTTCCCCGATGGATTAACGTCGCCGAACAGAACATCTGCAACCGCCTGTCCTCCCTCGTTGCCCGGGTTATAAGCCATCAAAACGGCGCCGGCTTTGTCAACAATGCGGTTTATGATTCTGGGGCGTCCTTCAACCATCACCAGCACCACCGGTTTACCGGTCGCTGCGATCGCTTCAGCAAGTTTCAGTTGTGGTTCACCGAGGGTTAGATCGGTGATGTTGCCGGGAGTCTCGGTGTAAGACCCTTCGCCCAGGCACAGCACAACCACATCAGCAGCGGCCGCGGCCCGCGCAGCTGCAGGAATATCAACTTCCGATTCAACGTCGGTTGGCGTGCTGTTGGAAGGCGAACCTGGGGCGCGTGTGATCTTCGTGCCGGGAACGTAGTTCACGTTTGCCGCTCCTACCTTGGCTTCAATTGCGCGCCGAATGGTCAGACGATCCTTCGGATAGAGTGATTCTTCCGAACCCTGCCAGACGTAAGACCAACCATTGTTTAGGGAGATCAACGAATCGGCAGTTGGTCCAGTTACCAACACCTTTCGATCTTTTGTCAGCGGTAACAGGTTGTTCGCGTTCTTCAGCAACGTCATCGATTCACGCGCTGCTTGCAGCGCGGCCTGTCGAGATTCTGGCGTTCCGATTTTTGATTTGAGAGCGGGATAGGGAATTGGCCTTTCGAAGAGTCCCAGCTCAAACTTAACTCTCAAGATCCGCCGCACCGCTTCATCGATTCGCGACTGCGGCACTGCGCCTTCCTTAACCAATGCGACCAGGTGATCGGCGAAGCTGTAATCGAGCGGCACCATGCTCATATCGTTGCCGGCCATCACGGCCATCCGCGTTGCTTCTTTCTCGTTGGCCGCAACGCGCCAAATCGTCACCAGTTTCTTGATGTCTTCCCAGTCAGTAACCACAAATCCCTTGAAGCCAAGTTCATCGCGCAGGATGCCGGTCAACAGGTAATGGTTGATATGCCCGGGAACGCCGTTAATCTCTCCGGAATTGACCATCACGGTGCGCGCTCCGGCCTGGACCGAGGCTGCAAAGGTCGGCAAGAAGTATTCGCGCAAATAGTTTTCCGGAATCCACGCCGGCGTTCGGTCTCTGCCGGTCAGCGGGAAACTGTAGCCCATGTAGTGTTTCAAACTGGACGCGACACGGTCCTGCGCAGCAACGTCTGAACCTTCGAGTCCGCGCACGAAAGCGACTCCTAAAACCTTGGCAAGGTAAGGATCTTCGCCGAACGTTTCCCAGAAACGGGGCCAGAGCGGATTGCGGCCTAAATCGAGTACGGGCGAAAAGCTCCAGGGAATTCCGGCCGCACGCGTTTCCATAGCTGCGATTTCGGAACCCCGTTTCATCAACTCAGGATTCCAGGTAGCCGCCATGCCGATCTCTTGCGGAAAAAGGGTTGCGCCTTGCACGTAGGTGGCGCCGTGAATGGAGTCGATGCCGTAGATGACAGGAATTCCGAGGCGTGTTTTCTTTGTTGCTGCTTCCTGGATCTGTTTAATCGTGTCGTGCCATTTATCCGGTGTCAGCGCTTGGTCTGAGACATTAAGAATGGACCCGACGCCGTATTTGACGATTGCCTTTTCCAGTTTCGCCGGATCGATTTGGATGTTCTGATCTTGCCCGCTGACAATCATGCCGAGGGTCAGCTGCGTCATCTGGCCGACCTTCTCTTCAAGAGTCATTCGCTTGAGCAGAGCCTCGATTTTTTGCGTATTATCACGCTCAGGTCCCGGCCGAACAGCATTCTGAAAAAACTCGTCACTATCGTTGATGTCTGCGGAAACGGGCTCACGATCCACTGCCGGTCTACCTTGGCCGGCTAACATCTTCATAGTCGTCTGCTCCGTCCCAGCAGTGCTGGAAGCTTTCTGTACCGGCATACCAAAGCATATTGAAAGCGTAACAACCGCCGCGACTAGCGCATTTTTTTTCATATACCGTTTTTCCTTCGGGAATCGTTCTCATCGCCACCCATACGCAGGTAAGCGTCGGGGAAACGTCCGGCCATCTCGTCAAAAAACGTGTCGAGAGATTTGAGCGCCTGCCCAGTTTCACTGGTGCGTTCCTCGAAAGCGGGTGATGCGGTTCGAATAGCGTTTGACGGGTGGAGTTTCGCCTATCATCTTGCTGATACGGCGTAAGTTACCGTGTCATACGTGAGTTATCGGCGAGCAGGCATTTTGTCTCATTTCGGCGATGTATTTGAGGAAGCTCAAAGGTAACGGTGAGCCAGTTGGTAATAAGATCAACACAGCGCTGGCCGGCGCTGTAAAACTCCTGGCTCTAAGCGCCAAAGGCGCGAAATGTAATAGCCTAAGGCAACGCCCCAGGTGCGAGGACTCAAGTTAGGAAGCGCTGAAAGCGCGAAATAATGTTGCAGGCAAACTACACCTGTTGCCCGCTATCGAATTTCGCGCCTTCAGCGCTGAGAAGATTGCAGCGTGTCCACCTGGGGCGTTGCCCCAGGCTATTACATTTCGCGCCTTTGGCGCTGTGACCGCGGTTCACACCCCTTACCGCTTACGATGCTGTAGTCGTTGACTAATCTCGCGCCACGTCACGAGCTTAATGTTATTCTCCTGAAGCAGCTTGCGGAAGGCTTCGCTCGCAACGAAATCGAAATCACGCTGTCGCCATTCGGAGCCCCAATCGGGATGATTGAAGGCCACTCCTCTCATCTCCTCATCGTCGTAAGCGAGATGCACGATCATTTCCGTAATACCCGGCTGAATCTTTTTTATTTCGTCGATGTAAAACTTGGACCAGGCGCCGGCCGGCACGTTGGGGCCGATGCTGATAATGCTATTCATCACGACATCATCAGGACCAAGCAGCGAAGGCAGAAACGGCGCTTCGGCAAACCACTCCTTCGAAACTCTGATCAATAACTTGTGATCCCGTGATACTCGGAAAAAAGTTTCAAACAAAGGCTGGGTTTGATAAAGCGTACCCATGTGCGAGTCGAGGTGTGTGGGTTGAATACCAACGGCCTTAGCGCGGGCAATCTGTGCGCGAATCTCTGCTTCGGCCTCCTTGGGATCGATCTTAGCCGCGGCTTCGGTTTCAGTGGGATAGAGGTAACCGCTGCTGTCAAAAAGAGACGGGACTCGCTCCTTTGGCAGAACCGGACCCCAGCGATAAAGACTCCACTCGCTCGTAAGCGTCAGGTGCAAGCCAAGGTCGGCAGCGGGATGACTGCGCGCGTAAGCTGCGATTTCAGGAAGCCATGGACAGGGAATCATGATGCTGGCGGAGCTAACCAGGCCACTCTCCAATCCTTTGATCGAAGCCCGGTTGATCGAGTGGGCCATCCCCAGATCGTCCGCGTGTACGATGAGCAGTTTTGCGTCCGGTGCATAACCAAGTCGTTCCAGGAGAGGTTTTGCTGAAGCCTGTGATGCAGGGCGTAACGGTTTGGCTGATGTTAGCGTTGCAAAAACCAGGCATGCAAGAATTGCTGTAGAGGTTAGTTTCATAAGAGGTTACTCCAAGGAGCCGCACCATTCTGCGAAGTCATCTGCGGCCCGAGTCACCGACCCCGGCCTTTCGCTCTTCTGTAGATTAAAAATCCCTTGCGGAGTAAGGAAATTGTATGATGCTGTTTTGTGATGGTCAATCGTCTTTGCGCTTTATCAGTGGCGCGATTTCAAGTTTAATGCTTTGGTAGTTACCCAATAAGAACGAGACACTAAACACACGAAATCTCACTAAACAGACTTAGTGTTATTTCGCGTGATTTAGTGGACCGGCTACTTATCTTGTATCCATGAAACCGCTAAAAATCGGTATAACAGGTGTGCGCGGCATTGTCGGCGAGACGTTTACCCCGGAAGTGGCAGTTGGGTTCTCTCA
>DASQKG010000288.1:0-2338 GCA_035630655.1 Pyrinomonadaceae bacterium | reverse complement strand
GTTTTACTGCGACTTGAGTTTCTGGAGGAGGGGCGACTGCTAGCAGGTAAAGTAACATGCTGCTAGTGCGTTGATTGCTATGATCTATTGAACGTTTTCCTTTTTGGCGAATTGAGAATCACGCATTATTCTTCAGTTGGGCTGGAGGTTGGCATGGTCGAGAAAGATGCGGTTTCCAAGGATTTCAGGAAGCAGGTCTTAGGCTACGGACTGACAACAGCGGAAATCGTTTATCGCCGTCCGGATCGGCGCTGGCTTCTGCAAACTTACGTCTGGCAGGACTACGATATGTTTCCGGATTTCCCGGCGTTGAAGGATTTCCTCGCGTTTTGGGAAACAAAGCTCGAAGGTCCGCTGTTTGCAGTCACCGTCGCGCACTCCAACCTGATCAAGCCTGCCGAACTACGCGCCGTGGACGGTGTCTTCCGGCTGCATTAACGCGAGGGCGCTGAGCTTTGGCGTGATCTCTGTCGCTCATGCGCAAAATGCTTTTCGGGAAATTTACTCTCTTCACGCGGGCCAATTCAGCGAGATCATAAGCCGCATTTTCTGATTGCCGGCGCCAACGACGTGATCGAATAATTTAAGTCGTTTGTTGCGGTGCATGAGTCCGAATCTGGCACCTTTGAGAGATGCCCGCCTATCATGAGAATGTCCGTTCACCGGGGTAGACCGGAAGTCGCCGAGGTCCCGTCAAACCGACGCGAATGACCCAAAGCGGAAGTGCGATGGGCATACCCTCGAAGCGACATAGGTCTCAGCGTGCCATCAACGTTACCCCTAAGTGCGACGACGAGAAGCTAACCCTTTGGGAGAGGCACAAAATCGAATTCACCGACACCTTGTAGAGTCAAGAACGTGAGCGACTTCGTGCCACCGTTGGTCACCAGATGCGGTCGCGCTGCCCTAGCTACATAGACTTCGCCGGGCTTCAGATTTACTTCCTCTTTCGGTTCCTGCAAGAACAGCCTCATGTGTCCTTCCAGAACGTAAAAAGTATCGGAGGTATTGGTGTGGCTGTGCCACGGCACCTTCTGCGTCGGCGAGAGCTGCAACTCCAAAATACGAAAGCCGGGGCGCTCTGCATGAAAAACGCGACGCTCCGCCTCATAAAGATGGCCGGCGTCGTGGATTGACTGCCCTTGTTTCATGTCGGCCTCCCTCAAGTAACTAGGGTGGGCCGCTAGTAAATGCCACGTTGCCACGCAACGCAATGGGCCTCCTGTTTGCTGCGGTGCATGGGGCCGCTTGTGGCACTTTTCCGACCTGACGCGATGTCCGACTTGAGTCCGGAATGCAGACCAAAGCGGACGTCCGCCAACCACCCTGAATCTTTTGATTCACGCTCACAACCGGGAGAGAAGCTCCGCCTTCTTGGCTGCGAATTCTTCTGATGAGAGAATGCCTTTCTTGTGCAATTCGGCGAGCCGCTCGATTTTGGCGAAGAGGTCGGTTTCCAGGGCACTGTCGGGCCGATACGGCTCGCTAGCAGGCGCCATCCGTGGTTCCGGAGTCTTGGCTTGTGCGCCGTCCACCGAGACGACCGGCAGAGTTGAGACGCTAACTGTCCCACGCTGACTGGTAAGGGTAAGCGAACCGCCGCGCCCCTGCTGCTGAGAGACGCCGCTGATCTGGTGATCTAGCGTATCGTAGACGGTTACGTGTCCATTCAGCTCTACTGCTAATCGATGGTTTTGGTTGAAATAGGCATAGCGGATTTGGTTCTGCGCGCCAGTCCCGTTGGGGAACCCTAGTTCCGCTGGCCACCATTGACCCGACGCTCGGCCGGGTGTCTCTGGTACGAATAGGCTGACCGAACCTGTATCCAAGATGTCGTGGCCGCCCTCCTGCTGGCTGCCACCTTGACGCTGTGACTGTGACTGGAAGCCCGCGGCGAATGGCACGAAGGGTTGCCCAGCCAAGATTTGTGACAGCTCGGAACACAAGCCATCGACCTTCGCCTTGAGGCCGTGATTGAACATGTCGCCAACCATCGTCATGCCACCCGGCATCCACTGCCCGGCACCACCGAGTTCGCGATGGTCAAACTGCGCCATCGTGCCTTTGCTGTTCAGCAGGGCCTGCAACAACGTCATCACCGCGTCGGCACTGACTCCGTAATGCTGAGCCAGATCGTTTATTTTCTGCAAGCCTTGGTCGGTTAGGCGGGGCAAGGATTGCTCCTTAGGGACGGGAAGATATGACCCGCCGCGCATAGTAGAAACCGAGTTCGTTATCGGTGCAAGAACGGACATGACGAAGTCTTTGCGCCGTGTGGCAGTTTGATCCACAACGGACTCTGGCCGCCTGCCGGAACCCGCGCTCGCGCGGATAGCCA
>DASQKG010000287.1:0-3022 GCA_035630655.1 Pyrinomonadaceae bacterium | reverse complement strand
ATCAAGGTTCCGATCACCGAATCGTAGTGATGCCTTACCCGAGTGGTCCGCCGATTAAGACTTTGGAAGTCTCACTAAACTCGCGTGATGTTGGCCTGGGATGGACCGCTGATAGTAAAGCAATTACTTACGCTGACTCCCACGATGATGCGGACAACATCTGGAGTCTCCCACTCGATGGCAGCCCGGCCAAACAGCTTACCAACTTCACCTCGGGGTTAATATTTTCCTTTCAAATGTCGCCCGACGGCAAACAGATCGCCCTGTCGCGCGGGAGTCAAATTGACGACGTGATCCTGCTGCGAGATTCCGAGTAAAACGATACATCTTCACCGTTTGGTAGGATCAAGCTCATACTGGGACCGCGGGCGCCCCCGCCCGCAAATGAGCGCGGAGCGCGAACAATTCACCTGGCAATATCTAAGCGGCAGGTTGCGGGCGAGGGCGTCCGCGGTCCCAGATGAGCTTGACCCTAACCAAAGAAGCTGGGCTTTTTCCCGCCTTGCTAATTACTGGGTAATAGTGCATAGTGACGCACGGTTAATCCTTCTCTCGCGCATCGACGGTGATGCGCCCCGCGCATGGACTTATCAGCGCTGGCGTTTTTGGATGGTTCGAGAGCAGGCTGATTTCAACTTCAGAAGCCGCTCTTAGAGCACCCGAAAACCGGCCCTTCGCTCCTACCGTTCGACCGAAGCCAATCCGATTCGCAGCTTCTTTTATCCCCCCGAGGGGAAAGGTACATCTTTATGTCTATGAAACTTTATGTAGGAAATCTCGCGTTTTCAACCTCCAGCCAGGATCTGCAGGAGCTTTTTGCAGCTGCCGGCACGGTTGAATCGGCGAGCGTCGTGGAAGACCGCGACACGGGTCGCTCACGTGGCTTTGGCTTTGTCGAAATGTCCAGCAAGGAAGAAGGCGAGGCAGCTATCGCCCAATTTAACGGCAAGGAAGTTAACGGCCGTGCACTGAACGTTAATGAAGCGAAACCCCGCGAAAATCGCGGTGGTGGCGGCGGTCGTGGCTTCGGCGGCGGCGGCGGCGGCAATCGCGGTGGCGGCGGCGGCTACGGTGGAAACCGTGGCGGCGGTGGCGGCTACGGCGGTGGCGGTGGCGGCGGCAATCGCGAGCCACGCTGGTAAGCACTGCTTAACGCATATGAGCGTTGGCAGAACCAGCCCGGTCCAAAACCGGCTGTCTGCCAACGCCGTAGCGTTGATTTACCTCAACCCATCCATTTCTCAAAGCATTGCGCAGAATTGGACTGACTTACGCCAGAGGCGTAATAACCGCTGCGCAAACTGCGCAGATCACAACCAAAAGGAATTTATGACTTTTTCTCAACTGGGACTTGCACCCGCACAGGTGCGGAGTTGCGAGTCTCTCGGATATACCGAACCAACACCGATCCAGCTACAGGGGATTCCTGTAGTGCTTAGCGGCCAGGATCTCATCGGCTGTGCTGAAACCGGCACAGGTAAAACCGCCGCATTCTTGTTACCTATCATTCAGAGGATTACTGAAAAAGCGAAACCGGGTGTTCGCGTTCTGGTCCTCGCGCCGACGCGTGAGTTGGCATCGCAGATTCAAAAGAACTACCAGGAGTTGAATTGTGTAAAAGCGAACCGCAGCGCCATCATCATTGGCGGCGCCAGCGCACGCACGCAGATGACCGATCTCCGTCGTGGCGTGGCGGTAGTCATCGCCACTCCTGGTCGATTGCTCGACCTGGTGGAGCGTGGGGCGATCAACCTCTCGTTAATTGAAGTTCTTGTATTAGACGAAGCCGACCGTATGTTGGACATGGGATTCTTGCCGGCGATACGCCGCATTCTGGCGATGCTTCCGGTAAAGAAGCAGACCCTGCTTTTCTCAGCAACGATGTCTTCGGACATTGAGAAGCTGGCGCGCACGACGATGAAAGATCCGAAGCTGATTGAAGTCAGCCCGCGCGGCCAGGCTGCCACGATGGTGGAGCAAAGCGCTTATCCGGTGGCACAGGAGTCCAAGACAGCATTGCTGCTGGATTTACTCGAGCGTGAAAAGTTTGAGCGAGTGCTGGTCTTTACACGCACCCGCCGTGGCGCCGAACGCTTGTCGCATATTCTTTCAGCACGCGACCACAGCGTTAATCGGATTCACTCTGATCGCACACAGCCACAACGTGAGGCAGCCCTGCGCGCATTCCGCGATGGCCGCACCCGCGTCCTGGTGGCAACGGACATTGCGGCTCGCGGTTTAGACGTCGACGCTGTTTCACACGTGATTAATTTCGACGTGCCATCAGCACCTGAAGACTACGTGCACCGCATCGGCCGGACCGGAAGAGCAGGCAACACTGGACGAGCGATCACAATCGTCACGCCGGTAGATGAGTTGTCCATGCGGGCGATTGAACGTTTGACGGGTCAAACCGTTGCTCGAGTCGTATTGCCAGGATTTGGTGGACGTAAGGTAGAGACGACAACTCCGGGCAAAGGCTTCGGACGCGCCGTTCCGCGCTCTACCGTTTTCACGCGCTCATTTCGACCGCGACGAGCTAGCCGGTAAAACAGTTTCGGGTTTAGAGTTTCGAGTTTCAAGTTTGGGTATGCGGGTTCGCCCGCAAACCAGAGCTTGGAACTCGGTTCAAAGAACTCGAAACCTGGAACTTGAAACTAGAAATTTTTCAAAGGAGAGTTTATTTGGCAAGAGATGATTTGATTCCAGCGGAGGGCACGATCATAGATAAACAGCCCAATGCATTTTTCAAAGTCCAACTCGACAACACCGAACACGTGGTGCTGGCGGCGATTTCCGGAAAGATGCGAAAAAATCGAATTCGCATTCTGGTTGGGGATCGAGTAAGCGTTGAGATGTCGCCTTACGATCTCTCGCGAGGTCGCATCACCTACCGGTACAAGTAGGACCTGTCACTGGCGGACGTTTTGGACTGCCGCCTTCAGGCGGCCTTTTGGGATCCGCCTAACGACATTTTGCAAAAGAGAATAGAGCCCGCCTAAAGGGCCGTATTCCAAACGCA
>DASQKG010000286.1:0-17501 GCA_035630655.1 Pyrinomonadaceae bacterium | reverse complement strand
CGCCGTGCTTCCACCAGGTCGTCAGGTAAGAGATACCGACCGCTGAAAGCGCAAGGCCCACAAACCTCAGAAATACAACTACGAGAATATAGAGCCAGCGGAATTCCCTGGAGAGAAGTAGTGGACCCACAGTCTTGCCGGGGACTTTCACTGATGGTGTTTCGTCAGAGGGTTTTGCCATCCGTTCTCCAGAGCTGCGATGTTATGCACATGTGTTGCGACCTTTCTTGGTCGGATTCCGGCCTTGGATCTGTAACGCAAAGGCTGCTACGCACAGATCTAATATGTTTCTTGGGTTAGTAATTCTGTCACCACCTACTTCGCTGGCGCGGTGAGTCTTCGGGACGCCTGACGATTTCCGCAACGATCTCCTGCGCAACCAATACGTAGGGAACGTAAAACTGCCGGGGTTCGCCGGCGTCCGTTCGAACCGCCCCGCGCGGCTCTTTACGTTCAACTTGTTCTTTCTGCTCCTCCCAGAAGCTGCGAACCAGCCGTTCAGCCTCAACATCCATAACTCGGACACGGTTCCTGTATTCCGGGTCTCTCGACAGGATTGCTGCGGCGCCGCCGGTTGTTTCAAGTGTGAAGATGGGCGCACCTGGCCGAAGCCTGTTGAAAACGGCTGCTTCATCAAGCACACCCTTCATGCCGCCAATTGCAATCATGGCCACTGGAGAAGTCTCCTCGATCATTGTTTCACGCATCCGCCTCATGCTGTGCGGGGCCTGCGGTCGATCCTTTATTTTCAGGTCGATGAACTCTCCAGGCTCAGCGTCTGTCCATTCCACACTCACAAGAGGGTGACGAATCAATTGTTGTGTGGCCTCGGCCCAATATGGTTCCCAAACACGGCTCTGGTAGATCACGACTGAAGGGTTCTTCCATGAGGGTTCACTCTCATCGCGTTCGGTGCTCGGTTGGCGGTCCTCCGCTGGGGCGGGAAGAAAGTAGTTATCCACGACGCGCGCAACCAGCGGCGAGATGCTCGGGTGTGCGCCAAACACGAGAGTCCCTCCTTCCATAAATATCGCTCTCGCCACGCAGACTACGGCCTCTTCTATTCGAAGCGGCGCTTCTTGAATCCGATCATACTCATCGCTGCGTTCCGGCGTCGGCACGCTGGCACTCAAGAAAATGCTTCGGCCGTGCAATCGAGACTGCGGTTTCAGGTCAGGTATTGGCATAATTCGAATGTTCAGAGGTTCTGGGCCAATGTTGTAATCTGCGCCTCGTTCGCATGCTGAATGTCACACAAACCGCCCAGCCACGAAACGTAGGCCTGACGTTGAGCGATGAAAAATGGCGATGGGCTGATGAGCCAGCCGAGGCGACCTTTCGAAATACTGCCTCGCTGATGGAGGGAGCAAAAATCTCCGAGTTCCGGAAGTCGCGTAGTGAGCCCGACAACGGTTTCGTTTAGCGACCCGCTCGACGGCAACAGGAACGTTCCGTCCGGAAGTACCTGTGCTTTCCGGCCAGCTTGCTTCAGAGCCGCGGCGAAGTTGTCGATCAACTCGTAGCGCCGACGATGCAATGCGCGACCATGCGTTTCCTTGATTCGTTCTACTATGCTCTTTAGTGGTTCTGCCAAGAGTTTCATTGCCTGAGGCGCATAGTCAGGTCCCGCCGATTCCAGGTCCTTATCGGCAAGCTCCCTGGTAAAATCGGAATCGATATCGAGCCGTTTCGGCACACCGGGAAAGCACAATTCCAACAACCCAAGTCGATAGGTTTTGATGGTAGCGATTTCCTCAGCCACCCATTTCGATTGATTAACACCGGCAGAGTTAAGGAAGACAACCATCGCCTTGTCGACAAGATCCTGCATCAGGCGCTCCTGAAACTGAACGCCGCCGGGTACGCTACTTCGATCCAGAAAGACATCAAAGCCCTCCATCGTCAAAGCCGAGAACAATTGATCCGCGACGGCAGTTGTGTCCTTACGCACGTAGCTAATGAATATGCGACTCTCCTCGGGCGATAGGCCGGCACGCTGTATTACAGCCCAAAGCGACTCGGTCGGATCGCGCGTCCAGAAACTTGCGTTGATGCCCTGCCACTCAAGCGGCAGGTAGGTGGACGGCGTCGTTCCGGCAGGCATGATGGGGACTACGTCCCAGTTTGCTTTCGGCCAATTCTGCAACCATGTAGGTTCCGCAGTGGGCAGTGGCCAGCCTCCACTTGGAGCCGAATTCGCCGCCGGGCGAACGAGGATTTTTCGGCAGGTGATTTCCTTCAGGGCATGGCATCCGGCTCCGGCGACATGACCAGAGCAAGGCACGTTGTGCTCCTTCGTGCCAACGTAGCGCAATAACTCGTCGCAAAATGCAATTCCAAGTTTGTTGGCAATTCCTTGATCGGATTGATGTGCGCCATCAAAGACGACATAGGCGGGGGATGCCAGGTGAAGCCCTATGAAACCTCGACAACGGTAACCAGTCGGCTCGGGATACTGGACGATGAGTTCTAAATTATTTCGCAACATGATGCACTTACATTAATGGGTTGAGGCATAAGTCGTGACGGCTACAACGGCTACCAGAATAGGCGCGTGCAACCAAAACACACTCTTGGAAAAAATAATGCGCACACAGGACTTCACCAACGGCTCTACCGGCAATGTATTCATCGACAGCGACGGAATTGGTGCGGGTGGGTTTCCAAACGTCGAATTCAAATTAACCGCATTGTAAAGCTTACGATAGAGTCGTTCCTGTCGAAGGTAGTAGGCGTCCAACCCCCAGAAGCAGAGAGCCGGCAACAGAGCGACCGCCGCATATCTTTCGTTTGCATCCTTCGCGGCAAGAGCCATGAGCGCGGCCACCAGCGGGATGCTCCAGCCCTTCATTGAGAATGAATTCCCGGCTAGTCGACTGATAACACTTTGAATCAATTCGAGGTGCTTCAACTTCGCTTCATCTGCTGCCATCTACTCGTAACTCCAATCTCCCGGCGGAAAGAAACAAGGTCATGAGCCTGGAGGATTAAGCTCACACCTAAGCAGCAAGTGTTTCTAAGACCTTGCCGGGTACAACGCTCACACAATGGCGAATTCATTGGCTACACCCGGCCCCAGCTACGTTACAAGCCCATCGCTAGCTGGCCTTTGCTTTTGACTGAAGTCTGACTGGTCGAGACGAAAAGCGGCATGATGAGTCCCCGTAGTGTGAGCCCGAGCGATGCCAGTTGAACTGAGCGGAACCCTATCATAGATGAGTAAACTGGGACAAATATTTCAAGGACAATCTGCTCGTGTGTTCAGGCCGGCCTTAGAAACCGAAATGCTGGAGGGTTGGTTGGACGGAACCGTCCGGTAGTGGCAGCTGGATGAAGCTTAATTAGATACTCAAGCAGTGGCACCATTGGCTGGGACAACGGCCGATTCGCGAAGATATCGTCCATGACCGGACCAAACCAGCAGGGTGGGTAAGAGCAAGAGCAGATTGCGCAGTGCGGTGGTTACACCCAACTGGCTGGCGATGATCCCGCCGAAGCAGCCGCATTCCAATCCTTCCGGATAACCGAGGCCATACCGGTAATACAGTGCGAAGGCAGAGAAACCGATCAACATCGCCGCCGCGAAGATTGCGCCGAGGCGCACTGTTCGTGGTAGCAACAAACAAATTGTGGTGATGATTTCGGCAACGATCACTCCAATCGTAGCCGGCCAGGTCCATCGTGATTGAGCGAAACCGGAAGCGCTTACGAGTTCTCCGACGTTAGCCGCAAAACTCTTAATGATCCAGAGCTTCGCACCAGCGGTGAAAAGAAATAACGCCGCGAGTCCGAAACGGCTGATCACAACAGCAACGCGAAAAAGTTTTCGACCGGTCATTCGTAAGACGGGCGACCTTGCCTCCTCAACAGCTCTCAGCGCCAACGGCGCGAAATGCAATAGCCTGGGCCAACGGCCCAGGGAAAACGGGCGAAGCGAGTAGCGCTGAAGGCGCGAAATGGTTCCGGATTGTTTTCATTCAATCGTTGAATTTCGCGCCTTCAGCGCTGGAAGGTTCAAGAACTTGTACCTGGGGCGTTGCCCCAGGCTATTACATTTCGCGCCGTTGGCGCTGTCCTAAGCCGCCAGGTTCACAACCTTCTCCGCCGCGTCCTTCATTCCAGTGGCCACCGTGAAGTTTAGCCCGGATTCACGAATCACGCGCTGGCCCTCTTCAACGTTGGTCCCCTCGAGCCGCACCACAACCGGAACCTGAATCTCGAGCTTCCGGGCGGCTTCCACAACGCCGCGTGCAACCATGTCGCAGCGCACGATTCCACCAAAGATATTGATCAAGACTGCCTTTACGTTTTCATCGGCCAGCAGAATTCGAAACGCTGCCTCGACTCTTTCCTGTGATGCGCCGCCACCCACATCGAGAAAGTTTGCCGGTTCCCCGCCGGCGAGTTTGATGATGTCCATTGTGGCCATCGCGAGGCCGGCGCCATTAACCATGCAGGCGATGTTGCCGTCGAGCTTGATGTAGTTGAGATCGAATTTTGAAGCTTCAATCTCGAGCGGCTCTTCTTCGTTCAGGTCGCGCAAGTCGAGAAAATCTTTGTGCCGAAACAGCGCGTTGTCATCGAAGTTCACCTTCGCATCGAGCGCAATTAGCCGCTTGTCTTTAGTCAAAAGAAACGGATTGATCTCCATCAGAGATGCGTCCAACTGTTCATACGCCGTGTATAGCGACTGCATGAACTTGACTGCCTGGCCAATTAACTCAGCCGGCAGCCCTAAACTAAATGCCAGCTTGCGCGCCTGAAACGATCGAAAGCCAACAGCGGGATCGATGGTTTCCTTCATAATCTTTTCCGGTGTGTCCGCAGCAACCTGTTCGATGTCCATGCCGCCGGCCGAAGAGGCCATGAACACCGGGCGACCCGAAGCGCGGTCCAAGACGATGCCCAGGTAAAATTCTTTGTCGATCGGAAGACCTTCTTCGATCAGCAGCACACGCACTTCCCGTCCTTCTGGTCCAGTCTGGTGCGTAATGAGATTCATGCCGAGAATCTCACCGGCAACTTTTTTCGCTTCCTCGGGACTCTTCGCCAACTTTACGCCGCCGCCTTTGCCTCGGCCGCCCGCGTGAATCTGCGCTTTCACGACTACGACTTCCGTCCCTAACTCTTTCGCCGCTTGCTGTGCTTCTTCAATCGAGCGCGCCACGATGCCGCGAGGCACAGGCACACCGAACTTCTTGAGTAGTTCCTTGCCTTGATATTCATGAATCTTCATCTGATGGCCCTTATGCGAGTTGAACGATCGATAATCCTCGATCGATATCGCGGAAATTGATCCGTATTGAATGGAGCGCGATGAGTTTAGCGGCATAAAAGAGATGACTGCAAGCCATCATTAAGAGCAAAATAGGAATAACCAATACTAGCGAGACCCACCCGCTACCCGCGAGGTGGTACTGACTTCATTGCCCTGATGCTCCGCACTAGCGAGTCACTCTTGTCGCGGGACATGAAGTCAGTACCACCTCGCGGGTAGCAAGCGGGTGGGTTCCCGTCGGTATAATTCACCTCGCGCGAAAGGAAACCCATCAACATGAGCGAAGTAGTCGTCCGGTCTCTTTCAAATCTGAAGAATGAAGTTATCTATGGCCCGGGACACACTCTGATCACGGATGAACCGACTGCAGCGGGCGGTGAAGATGCCGGACCAGATCCTTATACACTTCTGCTGGCAGCGCTCGGAAGTTGTATTTCGATGACTGTGACTTTGTATGCGAGAAGAAAGGAGTGGCCGCTTGAACGAGTGACTGTTCGGTTATGGCAAAACCGCATTCATGCGAAGGACTGTCAGGAGTGTGCGGAAGGGACTGAAGGCTACATACATCGCATCGAACGCACAGTAACCTTCGAAGGAAACTTAACTGAAGAGCAACGAGCGCGGCTGAAGGAGATCTCGCATAAGTGTCCAGTGCATAAAACACTGACCTCGCAAATTGTGATCGGCGAACCGAAAGATTAGCCGCGGATTGACGCGGACACACGCGGATCTAACTAGTAATAAGGAACTGCTGAAAGAGTTGTTTACAAATTCGCGTTAGGGCGCGTAGTTCTGAATCTGACTTCTGGGTTCGAAAAAAGGGCTTTCAATCGGCTGTGATTGAAAGCCCTTAAAACTGGTCGGGACGCCGAGATTCGAACTCGGGACCTCACCCACCCCAAGGGTGCGCGCTACCAGGCTGCGCCACGTCCCGCTGACCGGTGCCTAGTATCTCCGCAAAAAACGCCCAACGCAAATTGCGAATGTTTACCCAGATTGTAGGGGTGTCCCTCCGTGGGCACCCCTCGTTCTCGGGCGGGGAGGGGCGCCCACAGAGGGGTCCCCCTACAAAGTGCGTTCTAATGGGGTTTGGAATTCTTCGATTGCTTATCGAGCATTGCAAGCAGCTCGCGCAACTCAGCGGAAACCTTTTTCAATGCTTGTCGCTCTTCGGCGGTTCTTCCTCGCGTTCCGATGACGCTTCCGTCTGGCGACGGTTCAGAAGCCTCATCGCTGTCGCTTGAAGAGATTATTTTGAGTTTGCCGCCTGCCCGAAGATCATTCGCCAGCCTCTTCTTAGCGCCGGCAATCGTGTACTGATCTTCGTAAAGCAATTCCTTGATTCTGAGGGCAATCTCAACGTCCCGCTTGCGATAGACGCGCTGGCCAGCACGATTCTTTTGCGGCGCGAGCATCGGGAATTCTGATTCCCAATAACGCAGCACATGCGCCTGCACACCGGCGAGTTCACACACTTCGCCAATCTTGAAAAACAGTTTTTCGGGTATGGCTACGGCTGGACGGCCCATGATCCAAAAACCATCTACGAACGGCTTCTCCTGGTTAGGGAATTAAAGAAGACTTAATGACGAGTTTGCCGGCATCCCAGCGAGCCGCCATGTTACTGCCAAGGGTTTAGCGTGTCAACACTTACAGTTAACAGCGGTGAGTTAAATCTTATTCTTAAAAGTATCGCCTAAAGGTGTGTGGAAAACTCAGGCTGCTAATAAAGAGCCGCGCGCGGTGTCACCCTGTTCCCAGCCTGCAGCGGCTGTGATTGAAGTGTCCGGTTAGCCAAGAGCTTCAGAGGACCCGAGGCTAGCTCTCAGGTAGGGAAGGAGGGCATGCCCCCGCTCTTCGTCGCGCAGGGTTGGTCGTGAGTGACAAATGCGTCTCCACATGAATTGAGGTCACTAACGGAAGAGCGGGGGCATGCCCCCCTTCCCTACCTGAGAGGTTGTTACGCCTCTCCTCATAATTGTTACGTCCTCTTTATAAGATCCACTCGCTAGACGCTTCCTGATCGCCAAGCTATAATCCGCCTTCCGCAATCAGCATTCGAAGGATTATTCCACTAGTGACAACCTCTTCTACTGTTTTTCGCCTTGCCTCACGGCTCGACAACATTGGCTTTTCCGACATCGTCAATATTCGCAACCGAATAATGAAGCTGCGTGCGCAGGGCGCGACGGTTTATCAGTTTGAGGGTGGTGAGCCTTATATGCACACGCCCGACCATATTAAGGAGGCGATGAAGCGCGCACTCGACGAGAACAAGACTCGCTACGCGTCGTCGTCGGGCATCCCTGAGCTGCGTGAGGCGATTGCGGACAAGCTGCGGATTAAAAACAACATTCCGGCGCAGGCAGCCGACGTGATCATTTTGAACGGCGGTATGCAGGGACTCTTCGGCGCGTTTCAGTCTGTGGTGAATCCGGAAGATGACGTGCTCGTCTTCTCTCCGTTCTGGACGCCCATTAAAGATTTGATCGCTCATTGCGAAGGACGGACCGTTTTGGTTCCGACCTCCGAGGCACGCGCTGAGGGTTTCGAGAAAACCCTGGCGCGTTATGCGACTAACCGCGCACGGGCCATTTATTACAACACGCCGCAAAATCCCTCCGGCGTCGTCTTCACTCGAGACGAAGCACGCGCCATTGCACGTTTCGCTCAGGAACGCGACCTCGTAGTTCTCGCGGATGAAGCCTATGAGGATTTGATCTACGACGGTGAACACTGTTCGATCGCATCTCTTGAAGGAATGTTGGAACGCACGATCACGATATTCACTCTTTCGAAATCATACGCGATGACAGGATGGCGACTTGGCTACACGGTCGCGGCGGAGCCCTGGATGACGGGCATGCGCAAAACAACTCTTTATTCATCAAACGGAGTTTCTACTCCAACTCAATGGGCCGCCCTCGCGGCGTTTACCATTGAGTCAGATATGCTGGAAGCCAATCGCGTCGCTTACCAGGAGCGGCGCGATTTACTTTTAACGGGACTCAACGAGCTGGGGTTTCTTTGCGAAAAACCTGCCGGCGCCTTTTATGCATTTCCGGATGTCTCACGCGTCAGCGCCGACAGCCGTGAAGCCGCGGAGATATTGCTTGAACGCGCGCAGGTTGCGACCGTTCCCGGCGTGGTCTTCGGCGAACACGGCGAGGGACATCTGCGCTTTTCTTTCTCCACTAAAATCGAAACCATCGAAGCGGGCCTCGATTCGCTGCGGCACAATCTTTAGTGGGCGGCTCTGCCGCGTGTCCGACACACATCAGTTTGTCGCGGATGGATTAGAGAAATGATCGCACTGCTGGATCTCTGACGATATAGTTCGGCATTAGCCCCATCATCACTGTTCCCCAACACGACAAACTAAAAGTGTGTCGGACGCTCGGCTACCATGAACGAATTTGATCGCATCAAGCAGATCCGAGCGCTGGCCGAAGCACGGAACCGCGATGTGCCCGGCCTTGTCCGCGGCATCGGCGACGATGCCGCAGTGATCAAGTCTTTCGCTGGCACCGATGTCGTCATCAGCACAGACCTGTTGGTGGAGGGTATCGATTTTCGCCGCGACACAACACGGCCAGACCTGCTCGGTCACAAAGCGCTCGCCGTTTCCCTTTCCGACATTGCAGCTATGGGTTCGCGTCCACGATGGGCGCTGTTATCGATTGGCGTTCCCGAAGCTGTGTGGAACTCCAGCTTCATTGACCAGTTTTATAAGGGCTTCTTCAGGCTCGCCGATCGCTATGCAGTGAAGTTAATCGGAGGCGATCTTTCGCGGACGCCGCAGAGAATAATTATCGACTCAATAGTCGTAGGCGAATGCCCAGTCAATCGCGAATTATTTCGCAGCGGCGCCAAGCCCGGGGATCACATTTACGTTACGGGCTTTCTGGGTGATGCTGCCGCCGGACTTCGTTTGATTGAACGGGGGACAAAGCTACCCGAGGATCGCGGCGTCAGTCACCCGGTTGACAACCTATTGCTTCATCAACTTCAACCGGAACCTCGTGTGGGTTGGGGTCTCTTACTCGGAGAAAAACAACTGGCCACGGCCATGATTGATATCAGCGACGGCCTATCTTCCGACCTGCATCATCTCTGCGAAGAAAGTGGCGTGGGCGCCGTCGTTGACGCGTCACGGCTTCCGATTGACGAAGTGGTGTCCGAACTCTGTGGTCGCCGCGCGTTGGACCCGCTGATGCTTGCGCTTCACGGTGGTGAAGACTTTGAGCTGCTCTTTACTGTGTCACCTGAGAAAATCAGTCAACTTCCATCACGCGTAGACGGCGTGGCGATAACCAGAATTGGCGTGATCGGGGCCGCATCGGAAGGCGTCAGGATTTCAGAGGGCTCGCGCGTCTGGAAACTGGAGCCGGGTGGATGGGAACATTTCCGGAAGGATGAAGGATAGTAGGACAGGCATTCCTGCCTGTCGGTCTTCGTTACAGGCTTGAACAGCAGTTCGTGCCTCCTTGAAAAGACCGACAGACAGGAATGTCGGTCCTACTTGTTTCACGCTTCCTCCGTTCCTTCTTTTACTTTTTGCGACACGTAATTTCTAATACAGCGACAATGCTTAGATTCCGTAACACGCTTTCAGGAAAGATCGAAGAGTTTCGCCCTCTGCGCGAGGGCGAGGTCAGTATGTACTACTGTGGTCCGACCGTCTGGGACTATGGTCACATCGGCAACTTCCGTTCGGCTCTTGCCGCTGACATCCTGCGTCGCTATTTGACGTTCAAGGGTTTCAAAGTCACCCACGTGATGAATATCACGGACGTGGAGGACCGCATCATCGCCAAGTCGCAGGAAGCCGGTCTCACGATTGACGATTACACGGCGAAATATATCGACGCGCTCTGGGAGGATTTTGACGCGCTCGGTTGCGAGCGGCCCGACGTCGTTCCACGCGCGACGCGCCACATCCCTGAGATGGTTTCGCTAATTGAACGGCTTCTCGACACCGGGCACGCGTACAAGTCTGACGGTTCGATCTACTATCGCATCGCTTCGTTTCCTGAATACGGCAAACTGTCGAAGATCAACTTCGCCGGAAACATCGCCGGCGCCAGTGAACGCATTCTCACTGACCGTTATGACAAAGAAGACGCGCGCGACTTCGCCCTCTGGAAAGAACCGGCGAGCGAGGCTGAACCTGCATGGGAGGCGTCAATTGGACGCGGCCGGCCGGGTTGGCACATCGAATGTTCTGCCATGTCGATGAAGTATCTTGGTGAAACGTTTGACATTCACGCCGGCGGAATAGATCTGGTGTTTCCCCATCACGAGAACGAGATCGCGCAAAGTGAAGGTGCTACCGGGAAAGAATTTGTTCGTTACTGGATCCACTTTGAGCACCTCAAGGTTGAAGGCGAAACGATGTCGAAGTCGAAAGGCAACTACTACACGTTTCGCGATGTCGCCGCCAAAGGTTATTCGGCCACTGCGGTCCGTTATTTTCTTTTAAGCGTTCCTTACAACAAGCAGATTAATTTCACTTTCGACGCACTCGCCGGGGCCGAGAAGACGGTGGCGAGTTTGCGAGACTTTCGCTCCCGGCTCAGTGAAGCGAAGGCTGCGTCAGGAATGAACGAGGCACTGCACGAAATCACCAAGCGCGCGGCCGACGAATTTGAAGCGGGCATGGACGACGACCTCAATACGTCTGTTGCGCTAGCTGTGATTCACAATCTTACGCGCGACGTGAACACCGCCATTGCCCGGAAACATCTTCAGGAAGAAAACAAAAGCGAGCTGCTTGATCTGCTGAAACGCTTCGACAGCGTTTTGAATATCTTTGGCGAGGAGCGCCGCGAAATACTGGATGCGGAGATACAGAGTTTGATTGACGAGCGCCAGGAAGCGCGCCGACGTCGCGACTTCGCCCGCGGCGATGAGCTTCGCGACGAACTTGCAGCGCGGGGAATAATTCTTGAAGACACAAAAGACGGCGTCAGGTGGAAGAGGAAGTAGGACAAACGTTTCCACATACGAGCGCCAGCGCCAACGGCGCGAAATGTAATAGCCTGGGGCAACGCCCCAGGTAACGTCCAGAAGAGTGCGTAAGCGCTGAAGGCGCGAAATAAGAAGTGGCATCTTCGCTACCTCTTATTTCGCGCCTTCAGCGCTTAGGGAGTTCTGCCGCTCCCACCTGGGCCGCTGGCCCAGGCTATTGCATTTCGCGCCGTTGGCGCTTTGATAAGCTTTTATTCACTCGGCGGTGGTGGCGGCGGGCCATGACGGCGGCCATGTGGTCCACCACGCCTGTGCATTTCCTCCGCCTTTGCTCGCTGTTCGACATTCAGTATCCCGAAGACTTTCGACTTCATACGTTCGTGTTCTACCATCTGGTCGGCCATCAGTTGCGCTTGCTCATTGGCAATCGCGCGAACCTTAGCCTCGTCAAATTGTCCATTTGCAGTTGCTGCTTCGAGTTGCTTGTGAAGCTCCTGCAATCTTGCGTGCCGTGGCTCCGCTGCCGTATGTGCAGCTTCGAACAGGGCTTTGATTTGGGTCTGCTGGTCGCTCGACAGGTTGAGCGCTTTGGTCATGTGCTCAATCATGCCCGGTCCAATCGGGCCATTTCCTCTGTCCTCTCCTCGTCCATGCAGCCCCTGGCCATGCATTCCCTGCAGCCCGTGGCCCAGCGCTAATGCCGTCGCGCCGATAACCAGGACCGCAATGCCTGCTATTGCTGGAAATTTATTTCGCATCCTTCATTCTCCTTTGGTTATTAGGCCGATAGCTTTTTCTCCATCAGGCCACTTTCGATACATGAGGTTATACGCGACTTTGTACTCGAAGGACGTAAAGAGTCCGTTAACGGCGTGTAAAGATTTGTAAAGCGGCCTGCGGCTAAGTCCAAAGTCGTTTACATTTCTTTACTAATGGTCTGCATCTGTTCAGTTACAATCCCGACGCCGTGGACCAAATACTGATCATCGATGACGACGTGGCTCTTTGTGAGCTAGTTAAGGAATACCTCGAGCCGCTCGGTTTTCAGATTGAAGCGGTCCATCGTGGAGACCTTGGCGCCCGGCGTGCGCTTGCGGGTGAACACTCGCTCGTGGTTCTCGATGTGATGCTTCCCGGCCTGAACGGATTCGAAGTGCTAAGACAAATTCGCGAACATTCCAGGATTCCCGTCTTGATGCTTACGGCGCGTGGAGATGATGTCGACAGGATTGTAGGTCTGGAGATTGGCGCCGACGATTATCTTCCGAAGCCCTTCAACCCAAGAGAGCTGACGGCCCGAATCAGGGCGATTCTGCGACGCGCGAAATCAGACGAACCGAAAAGCGCTGCCATGGCGCTGCCGATTACCGTCGGCGATGTCGAATTGGATCCGGGCACGCGAGTGGTCATTCGCGGAGGCCAAACTGTGGAACTCACTGCTGTCGAATTCGATCTGCTGGAGAAGTTGCTCCGTGGTAGCGGCCGGATAATCACGCGCGAAGAACTCTCAAACGATGTGCTCCACCGCAGTCTGTCCCCCTTCGATCGCAGCATCGATATGCACATCAGCAACCTGCGCAGAAAACTGGGCCACTACTTCGGAGAGCTCGAGCGCATCAAGACTGTGCGCGGTGTTGGCTATATCTACGCGCAATCAAACGCGCCCATCGGAAACTAGAGATGCTTCCTCGAAGTTTATTTCTCAAAATCTTTGTGTGGTTTATGGTGGTAATGATCACCGTAATCACAGGCACGTCTGTAGTCGGCGAGCTGATGCGTCCCGACCACCCTGGGCCGCATATGCCCGGACCGCTCGAGCCGGTGCTCTCCGGGAAAGGGCAAACAGCCGCCGAGCTTTATGAACGTGACGGGCAAAGTGGCCTGCTCGCTCAATTGGAACGAATCCAGCGCGAAACAAACGTACGTGCTTTCCTGTTTGACCCACAGCTTCAGGAGTTATCAGGCCGACGGGCTCCGGAGGGTGCTCAAGATCTCGCGCGCAGAGTTTTCCAAAACCACGTGCCGCAGTTTGTTCCCAGCCGTAGTGGGCCGCTTCATGCGCAACCAGTCCATACACTTCGTGGCGGACAGTACGTTTTGGTTGCAGAGATGCCGCCGCGTCCGCCGCCGCCTGGGTTCTTTCATCCTATTTTTCATGTGCTGGGCGTGGCCTTCGTGGGCGCAGTCTTCTGCTATTGGCTAGCCAGGTACCTGACCTCACCAGTCACCAAGCTGCGGAAGGCAACACAGGAATTGGCTGCCGGAAACTTACGTACTCGCGTGGTTCCCGCGTTGGGCAACCGCCGCGATGAACTGGCCTCCCTGGGCGCAGATTTTGATTTGATGGCCGAACAAATTGAAACGCTCATTAACAGCCAGCGACGCTTGCTCGGCGACATCTCGCACGAGCTTCGTTCGCCACTCGCTCGTTTGAACGTGGCCCTCGAGCTGGCACGCCAGCGTTCAGGCGCCGAGGCAGCCTCTGCCCTCGAGCGCATTCAGCGGGAGGCGGAAAACCTTAACGAAATGATCGGGCAACTGCTGGCGTTGACTCGTCTGGAGAGCGGTGCAGCAAGCATTACCAAAACGCAATTCGACCTGGCCCAATTGGTCCGTGAGGTTGGTGAGGATGCTGATTTTGAAGCGCGTAGCCGGAATCGATCTGTGGCTGTCATCGCGCCGCAGAGTCACGTTATTTCCGGCAACTACGAGTTGCTTCGAAGAGCCATCGAAAACGTAGTCCGCAATGCAGTGCAATACACCGGCGAAGGTACGGCGGTTGAAGTACAACTGACGCAAGCGGTTTCGGATGGGACCGCTGTAATAACTGTTCGCGACCACGGCACAGGCGTGCCAGACAGCGCTTTAGAAAAAATCTTTCAGCCTTTTTATCGAGTGGACGAGGCTCGCGATCGTGAAGCCGGCGGCGTTGGACTTGGGTTGGCAATCGCCGCCCGTGCCGTGCTCCTTCACGGCGGAGGTGTTAAGGCCACTAACGCCTCGGACGGTGGCCTGATCGTTTCGATCGAACTGCCTGCGTCAGAAAGATAAGAACGGTCCACTAAACACACGAATTGGCACGGACAAAAAGAGCTCTTTTCGTGCTGTTTTTGTGTGTTTCGTGGATCGTTCGTTCAGACGAAAGACAAAACAGCAATTAAGGTCCCCTGGATCTCGGCAGCCCGCGAAGCAAGCGACAGCCTTGGTGAATTCGCGGCTGTCGACCGCTTCGCGGGCTGCGGTTATTTAATTCGACTACTTCCTGGGGTTTCGCTGCGCTCCACCCCAGGCTTTACGCTGCCGGCCGCTTCGCGGGCTCAGTCCCTTCGAAACTTACTGCGGTGTCACGCCCAGGTTCCACATCAGGAACGAGTAAATGTCCGCGGTCTGTTCGATTGCTTTCGTCGTGCTGCTCGCGCCGTGGCCCGACTTGGTATCGGTACGAATCAGAATCGGATTGTCTCCACCCTGACCCGCCTGCAGCGCCGCCGCATACTTGAACGAATGTCCTGGCACGACGCGATCGTCACGGTCAGCCGTGGTGATCAATGTCGCCGGATACTTCGCCCCAGCCTTGATGTTATGGATCGGTGAGTAAGCGTAGAGCGCCTTGAATTCCGCCGGGTTGTCGCTCGAGCCGTAATCGGCAATCCAGTTCCAACCGATGGTGAATTTGTGGAAGCGCAGCATGTCCATAACGCCTGCCTGCTGAATCACAGCCTTGAAGAGCTCCGGCCGTTGATTAGCCACCGCACCGACAAGCAAGCCACCGTTTGAAACTCCGTGAATCGCAAGTTTGTTCGATGACGTGTACTTGTTAGCGATCAAATACTCCCCCGCCGCGATGAAGTCGTCAAAGACGTTTTGCTTCTTCAGCTTCGTTCCGGCTTCATGCCACTTCTCGCCGTATTCGCCGCCGCCTCGCATATTGGCCGAGGCATAAACGAAACCCTGCTCAAGCAAAGCCAAACGCAACGGGCTGAAACCCGGCGACGTCGTGGCGTTGAATCCACCGTAGCCATAAAGCAACGTGGGGTTGTTGCCGTCGAGCTTCAGGCCCTTTTTGTGGACCAGGAACATGGGCACGCGCGTGCCGTCTTTGCTGTTGTAGAAAACCTGCTTGGTTTCATAGTCAGCAGATTTGAAACCTGGAATCTCGGGTTGGCGGAACAGCGTCGACTTCTTCGTCGCGATGTCATACTTGTATATCGCCCCCGGGAAGTTGAACGTCGTAAACGAGTAGAACGTGAACTTGTCGTCGTTTCGACCACCAAATCCGCCGACCGTGCCAGGCCCCGGCAGAGTGACTTCGTTCTCAAGTTTGCCGTCGAGACTGTAGACATACGCGCGCGCCGCGACGTCTTTGAGGTACGTGATAAACAGCTTGCCGCCCACAGTGTTCACGATTTCGAGAGGCTCCGGTTTCTCGGGAATGATGATTTTCCAGTTCGACTCTTCCGGATTTTTCGGATCAAACATGAACACGCGGCCATTGGGCGCTTTGTGATCCGTCCACATCATGAACTTGTCGCCGATGTTATCGACAACGCCGAAGCTGCTGTCGCCAATCTCAGCAATGATCGGAACAAACTTGCTGTCCGGCTGCGTAAGATCGCGATAGAAAAGCGCGTTGCCTTTTTTACCTTTGCCGCGCTCGGAGATGTTCAGAAACGCAAACTTCTCGTCGTCGCTAACGCCGACGCCGTGAAATCTTTGCGGGTTGGCTTTGTCTTCATAGACCAGAGTGTCTTCTGACTGCGGGGTCCCAACCTTGTGGAAGAAAACCTGGTGGTTCTCGTTTTTGGTGGTCATTTCCTGACCTTTGACCGGAGCAGGATAGCGGCTGTAGTAGAAACCGTCGCCCTGCCAGGAGATGCCGGAAACTTTCACCCATTCGAGTTTGTCCGTCTTCATCTCTTTGGAAGCCACGTCCATTACGTAGACGTCGGTCCAATCTGAGCCGCCCTGCGAAACACCGTAGCCGAGATACGTGCCCGCCTTGTTCAGCGAAAACTGGCCCAGGCGCGTGGTTCCGTCCTTTGAAAATTTGTTCGGATCGAGCAGCACTTCAGGCGTCCCGTCCAGGCCTTTCTGCCGATACCAGACACTCTGGTTCTGCAGTCCGTCGTTCTTCGTGAAGAAGAAATACTCACCGCGTCGCGAAGGCGCCGAGTAACGCGGGTAGTTATACAGCGCAGTCAGCCGCTCTTTGATCTTTGTGCGATAGGGGATCTGATCGAGATAGGCGAAGGTGACCTTGTTCTGGGCTTCGACCCACGCGGACACTTCTTCGGTCTTCTCATTCTCCAACCAGCGATACGGATCGGCGACCTTGGTGCCGTGATAGTCGTCGACTACTTCGCCCTTTTTGGATTCCGGATAGACGACTCTGGTCGATGGTTTGGCCGCTCCGTCCATTGCGGAAGCAGACGGATTAGGATTCTGCGCGCCGGCAAAAGGGGCGAGAGACATTGACGCTATTCCGAGCGCCACCATTAACAGGGCATAAAACGAAAGCTTCCACTCAAAGAAGCGAAGCCAAGGGGCAGTTCTCTTCATCGGATAATCTCCTGGAGTCTTTGTGTTGCGGACGTAAAAGGGAAAATTCTGAAAAACGATGTGGGCAGACGGCGCAGAGTTTAATCGAGACAAGCCGAAAGTCCAAACGTGTCGGTGAGATAGAGGTGACTCCTTGGAGTGCGCCGCACTCCAGGGAGTAGAATCCTTCGCAAGACTGTGGAAAACTCAGCAAATGACTGACGAGCCAGATTCCGTCGATCCATTCAATCCCTTTCCGGAGCCGGTGAGGATTCCGATCACCGATGTATTCGACCTCCACACAATTCAGCCGCGAGATGTGAAGGTTGTGGTTCAGGAGTACCTGGAGGAGGCGCGAAATGCAGGCTTTAGCAGCGTGAGGATTATTCATGGCAAGGGGATCGGCGTACAGCGAGAGATGGTTAGGAAGATTCTGGCGAGGACGCCTTTTGTGACTAGTTGGACTGATGCGCCGCCAGAAGCGGGAGGACTGGGCGCGACGATAGTGTGGCTCACGCTGGAGGTGAGCCTAAAGTAAAAAGAACCACAAGCCGGTATCAGAACCGGAAGCGGATAGAGAGTGTGTGAAAACTCAGGTACGACCAATAACGCTGAAAGCGTTCGCGAATTCCAGCCCAGGGTTGGCTTTGAAACCCTGGGTTCAAGACGTTCCAAGAGATTCTTCGCAACTCTGAAGGAGTTGCGCTGCTTGCGT
>DASQKG010000285.1:0-9267 GCA_035630655.1 Pyrinomonadaceae bacterium | reverse complement strand
CTAAAAGGCAGACGTAGTGGTCTAGACTATTGGCGAAGTCGCCTCTAACATCCGGCGCTACCTCGCTCGGTTCTGTAATCAGCAAACTTGACCGCGACATCCAACGTATCTAGGATAATTTTTCAAATGATCAACAAGCCTTCAAGCGGGAAAGTTTCAGATAGCGTCGCCGAGACAAAGGCGGAACGCAAGCAATCAGCGTTTTCTCGATTCTTTAGCCGTAACGGTCACGGTCAAACGCCGCCAACTGAGGTCAAGCCGAAGGGTCCGCCCAAGTCGGTAGTTCGCGAGTATTTTGAGTCGGCCGTTGTTACGGTGATCATGGCCCTCTTTGGCATGACTTTCATAGTTCAGGCTGTGAAGGTGCCGACCGGTTCCATGCAGAATACGATCACCATTGGTGACCACCTGCTGGTTAACAAGTTCATCTTTGCGCCAGGCCCAATCATTCCGATTCTGCCTCAACGCGAGATCATGCGTGGAGATATAATTGTATTTAAGTACCCAGGAAACAAATACGACCCGCGGCGTGATGAAAGGCCGGACAATAAACCGATCGTCACGAATTACGTGAAACGAGTTATTGGGCTCCCAGGCGATCGGCTGAGCATGGAAGGCAGGACCGTCATGATCAATGGACAACCTCTGCCTGAGCATCAGATGGAAGCCATCGACAACAATGACAAGGCCCCACTCAAGATTGAGAATGCCAAGCCTCGCGCACCAGGCCAGCAGTACGACGTTTACTACAATCCTGATTTCACTGAAGAAGACTATCCGATCTTTCGACTGGAAGGTGACGGCAAGGAGATCGTAATTCCCGCAGGCAAGTATTTCGTCATGGGAGACAATCGCAACAACAGCGAGGACAGCCGTTACTGGGGTTTTGTGCCACGCGATTTGGTGATTGGACGGGCGATGTTCGTTTACTGGTCATTCGACGAGAGCGCTCCCTCAAACGGGTTCCTTATTGACTTCTTTACCAACACGCGGTGGAGCAGGACCGGCACCATGGTGAAGTGATTACAGAACCGAGCGCGCCGCTGCAGGTGTTCAGAGTACACCTTCAGGTTGCCTCTGGCCCAATAACCAAGCTGGCTTCTACCGACGACGCAAGCTAAAGCTTGTACTCTGTACGCCTGAAGCCACGTCCTCCTTCCCTCATATCCCCCTAAATTTGTGACGTGTTAGAATCGCGCACTTTTACGTGATTGCGTTGATTCGTCTATTCAAGAGGGCAGTGTCTTGAAATGGAAAACATTTGTTCGCCGGCTGTGGAAGCGCCTCAATGAACACGACATATTCGGCGGCGCGGCTAAGCTTTCTTACTATTTCCTGCTCGCGCTCTTTCCGCTGATGCTTGTTCTGATGACGCTGCTTGGCTATTTTGCCGAGTCAGGCACCGAACTGCGCGTTACGCTCATTTCATATCTCGGCAGGGTCATGCCGTCAGCCGCCATCACTCTGGTTCATACAACTCTGGACGAAATTAGCCAGGCGCGCGGCGGTGGCAAGATTTCATTGGGATTGCTAGCTGCTCTATGGGCCGCCTCCAACGGAATGGGCGCCATCAGCGAAACCCTAAACGCAGCCTACGGCATTAAAGAGACACGTCCCTGGTGGAAAGTGCGGTTGGTGGCAGTTCTTTTGACTATAGCGTTGTCGATATTAATCGTGTTTGCGTTGGTAATCGTTTTGTACGGAGGACACATCGGCGAGCGTGTTGCAGTTCACTTTGGCATGGGTCAGGCTTTTACAATTGTCTGGAAGATCCTGCAATGGCCCATCGCGCTTTTTTTCCTGCTCATCGCATTCAATCTAATTTATTATTTTGGCCCCGCAACCAGGCCGCGAAAGAGAAGATGGTGCATGTTTGGGACGCTGATCGCCGTGATTCTCTGGCTTCTGGTTTCTTTTGGATTTCGCCTCTACCTTCATTTCTTCGATTCCTACAGTGTGACTTACGGCTCACTCGGCGCCGTAATTGTTCTAATGTTGTGGTTCTACTTTACGGGGCTGGCAATTCTGCTGGGCGGCGAAATCAATTCTGAGCTGGAGCGAGATTGCGCGCCCTGAGGATGTCCGACACACTTCAGTTTGTCGCTGTTTGGCCTGAGGCTATTTGAGATTCCAAATACGCCCTACGTCACACAACGACAAACTAAAGGAAGCTCTGATTAAGTCAGATCTTGGATTTGTACCGCGAGCGGTTACGTAATTTAGCCCAGGGTTGCCGCGTTGCGAGGCTAACCCTGGGTAAAAGAGTTTAACGATACCCAACCCCACAACGGGGTTGTGTCAGGTGAGAGCATAGCCGGGTGGTTCAAGGTTATTGATTGACTGATACGTTCGATTTGCACGGTACAGACACAACCCCGTTGGGGTTGAGCCCTTCCCCTGTTTGATCCCCGGGGTAGCCGCGCAGCGCGGCAACCCTGGGCTAAATTACGCAACCGCTTCGCGGTACAAATCACTTCCGGCAGACTTAATCAGAGCTTCCTAAAGTGTGTCGGACATACTGGTTGCCGAACCTGATGACTCGTTACCATCGCCCCGCTCTAGTGTTGAATCTGCGGTTGTTTGGCGCGGCGCTGTTGTTGTGTCTTTGGGTGGGACTTCCAGAAACAGCGTGGGGACAAAAGAGATCTACGACGGCCCGCCCAAAATCGAAACCTACAAAACCAGTCGACCAGTTAGCAAAACTTCGCGAGGAGTTTGTGCAAGCTGCAAACGAGTACAAGGCCAGCCTGGAAAAACTGCGCGCCAGTTATGAGAAGAGCGTAGTCAGGGCAGAAGAGGAGCTGGTCAAGTCCAACAATTTATTTGCCGCGGGACTGATTTCGAAAAACCAACTTGAGGCCGAGCAGCAGGCGGTGGCGAAAGCAAAGGGTCAGGTAGAGGAGGTTAACCTGCGGATTGCCAACGCCGACACGCAGATTGCACATACGCTGCTTGAAGCAGACGCGGAAAAGAAGATGGCAAAAATCAGAATACCAAGAGGTGGCCTGGTACAGACTGCCACCTTGATTCGCTTTAACGGGGCCGGCGCGTGGGCCATCGGTGATGCGTGGAAAGTCCAGCGGTTCTTCCAGGACTCTTTCAGGAGACCGCTTCCGATTTCAGTCTTTGGACAGGGCGCAATCCATGATCGGTGGCGGCTCGATCACAGAAACTCTATGGACATATCCCTGCACCCGGATGGGCCCGAGGGCCAGGCGCTGATAGGGTTCTTAAGGACGCATGGAATTCCATTTCTAGCATTTCGCGGCGCAATTCCGGGAACGGCCACAGGTGCCCATATACACATCGGGCGCCCGTCTCATCGATACTAACCCTGAAGACCCGACATAGAGATACACCAGCGCCTTTTGCGCTGAACCGCCAAATGTAGATTACGACTAACAAGAGGAGACCGAATGTTCAGGCAAGTATTTAACCTTAAAGTCGTCTTGCTCGTTTTGTTTGCTGCCTCTTCGCTGCTGGCCCAGCCGAATCGTCATCCATCGCAATCGATGTCGTTGACAGAAGCGCAGGCATCTCATTTTGCGAGTCTGGCGATGAAGTGTGTGGCGAAGGAATATCCAAACAAGCCTGAGCACGTGATGAATGATCGCAAGGATGTTCAGAGTCCCAGGACGTTGCACCCAGCATTCTTTGGATGCTACGACTGGCATTCGTCAGTTCACGGACACTGGATGCTGGTGCGGCTCCTCCGTACGTTTCCCAACCTTGCCCGGGGCTCGGAAATCCGCAAGGCGCTGGGCGACAATCTGTCCGCCGAAAATATTCGAGCTGAGACTGCATATCTCAAGCAGCCAAACCGTCAGTCGTTTGAGCGGACGTACGGTTGGGCCTGGCTATTAAAACTCGCGGAGGAATTGTCGCTTTGGAATGACGCCGACGGACGAAAGTGGTCCAAAGATTTGCAGCCGCTGATTGATGCCTTCGTCGAGCGGTACATTCTTTTTCTGCCAAAGCAGAACTATCCGATTCGCACAGGCGTGCATCCGAATACAGCCTTTGGATTGTCCTTGGCGTATGACTACGCGAAAACTTCGGGTAACCAAAAACTTGCCGACTTGATTGCGGAACGCAGTCGAACTTACTTTGCCAATGACAGAAATTATCCCGCCGCATGGGAACCAGGCGGTGAAGACTTTTTCTCACCCGCACTGATGGAAGCTGATCTTATGCGGCGCGTGTTGAAGCCGGCGGAGTTTCGCATCTGGTTTCGCAATTTTCTTCCTCAACTTGCGGCTGGAGCGCCGAGGAGTCTTCTGCAACCGGCGGTCGTTACGGATCGCAGCGATCCCAAGCTGGTCCATCTGGACGGCCTTAACCTGAGCCGGGCCTGGTGTATGCGTTCAATCGCCAGGGCTCTTCCGCCGCGTGATCCGGCTCGGAGGATTCTCGCGGTCTCCGCCAGATCGCACGCCAGCGATGCGCTGACTCACGTTGCCAGCGGTGACTACGCCGGTGAACATTGGCTGGCTTCCTTTGCCGTCTACATGCTTTCGACTCCAGAGCCATAACCACGTAAATTAGCCTTGTGGTTCCAAACGAATCCAACCCTATAGTGCTCTACGATGGCTTTTGCGGACTCTGCAACGGCCTCAATCAATTCCTGTTGAAACGCGACGCTAAAGATCGTTTCCGCTTTGCGTCGTTGCAGAGTAATTTTTCCAATGTCGTACTAAAGCGACACGGCGCGAATTCTGCCGATCTGGATACCGTTTATGTTGTGCTTAATCATGATCAGCGAGGCGAACGCTTGCTCTCCCGGTCCGATGCCATTCTTTATCTCGCGGGTCAGCTTGGAGGAATCTGGCGGTTGAGCACGGTAGGACGATTCATCCCCAAGGTGCTGCGTGATGCTATGTATAAGCTGGTAGCGAGTAATCGTTATCGTCTGTTTGGGAAACATGAATCCTGCATAATGCCGGACCCAAGACATCGCGATAAGTTTTTGGAAGTTTGAAGACGCCGCGCTTCAGAAGCAAAGCTCGCCGCGAAAAAAAGGCCGTGGGTGCATGGAGCAACCCACGGCCATTTAGTTATGCGGAAGATGTCTGCTACCTGCGCCTACGCGAGGTAGTTCTCAGCTTCCTGACTTCTGCTTTCAATTGTTCAATCTCTTTCTGTTGCTCCTTGATTGCGTTGAGCATGGTCCAGAGGATTGGATCATTGTTGACTTGTAGGTAGCCCGTGCTCGAAGTGCTGACGGCTTCCGGAATGACCTTTTGTAGGGCCTGAGCTCCAAAGCCGATCTGTTCTACTTCGGACTTGAGACCAAGAGAGTTGTTACTCTTGTACTCGTAGCGGAGCGGCTGCAACTGCATTACCGCTTTAAGTCCGTTGGTGAAGCGACCCTTGATGTTTTTAAGGCGCTCATCCGAAAAGACTTGCCAGGATCCACCACCAAGGGATTTGTTGGCGTCTCCGCTAACCGACAGGGCGAGAGTGGGTGCAGATGTCCCGATGCCTACGTTGCCTCCCTGTCGGTTTAATGCAAGCGTGTTGGTTGCAACACCATCCCGGGAAGCCTGAATTTCAGAAAAAAGAGAGGCTTGGTTTACGCCGAAGTGAAGACCCTGCGGGTTTGCAATCCCGCCCTTTACCAGGCTGATGCTCGTGAAACTATCAGACGGCGCGACGAAGGTTGCCACGTCGCCAACGTTGTATGTCGTCGGGAAAGTCGCTCCTGCACCTATTACACTTAGTCTCGTGTCCGGACTCGCCGTCCCGATCCCGACGTCGCCGTCAGCGCTGATGTCAATGCTGCTGGTTGGCGCGCCGGGTCTGATGCGGAAGGGCAGGCGAGAACCGCTAGTGACATCTCGGACGAAGAAGTTGGCCTCGTTGCCGGCAACGTCCCAGGTTTGTGCCGTGAAGCCCTGTGAGCTGTTTTGCTCGAGTCGAATGGCCGGCGTGTTGCTCGTATTTACGTGAAGATCCAGGACCGGCGTGCTGGTTTTGAACCCAACTCGGCCCGTGGAGTCAACAAAGATTGAATTTGTGGAGGCGCCCGAGACGATTGTAAAAGGGGTTGTAACCGGACTTTCAGTGCCGGTGGAGGTGTTACCCATGTCGTCGATAAAGAAGGCACTTCGACCACCATTGGTCGAGTCGTTAGCTCGCAGGCGCCAATCACGTGTCGGGAAAGTTCCGACACTGGTGTCATTGAAACTGATTCGCGTGTTGTTCTCCTTCAACCTGATCGTATCAAAATTGAAGACTTCACCATTGACGCAATCCAGCCCGACGCATGCGCTGCCTTGTACGATCAAGTCGTCGGGAATTACCTGGTCGGGATTAAGCCCCAGCAGCCTGTGATGCTGGCGGACTTTGGTAAGGACCGCACCTGGTGCAGCGCCTCGAAGCTGCGACTGCTCCAGAATTTTTTTGGTCGGTTGCGGCTCCGCTTCCCGTAGCGGCATTGCATTTTCGACGGCTCCCGCCAAGATAACTGCGCCGTTCACAACTGAGAAGCCTCCCGACTGGACTATCGGTTGGGTTGATTCTACGCGTTTGCGCGTAGCACGCACAGACTCTGGGTCATCGTCTTTGCCGCGGGACGCCATTAGCGACTTTTTGCTTAACGAGGATGAGGCGGGACTGACGCGCAGTTCATAAATGTACTGTCCGTCGGGCAACCTTTCGCCCTGGTCGATAAGCGTGAATTCGGGTGATGCACCGGCTGGAAACTCTTTACGAAACACCCTGCCGTCGGGGGCAGAAACGGTCATGGTCACTTCACCGGACGGCGAGACCACATTCCACGTGACGCTTAGCCCGCTGGCGTTGATAGAAGCAACTTTGTTCGCGTCTTCAGCCGACTGGCCGGACACGGAAGTGTTAAAACATGCGAGGGCGAGGACGACACTCAACATAGTGAGTAACGACTTAATGTTTTTCATAGGGACTCCTTCAGAAGGTCGGGAAATTGGGTTGATAATCGGTGGACAAAAATGGAAAAACCACTCCACGTCGAGGATGAAAGGCAAGGAACTGCAAGGAACAGGCGAAACCCTATACCTGGGTCACCACACCTGTCAAGAAATTCTGAGATGATAGATCTGTTGCAAGAAAAATGGTGCCCCCGGCGCGATTCCAACGCGCGACCTTCCGCTTAGGAGGCGGACGCTCTATGCAACTGAGCTACGGGAGCCTTAACAAAATCGCAGGTTCAAAGAGGTGCATAAAAAATGTACCCCTTTCTGTACCCCTCGTCAATATCGGCCGGTTTGGTACCTGGTCTAGTAGTATGTTGCTGGCCTGAACGCGAAACGCAACCTGGATGACACTTTGGTAACAACAATAGCGAGAAAATTTTTGCGAGCGCTATTGTCGGGGTGGGTGCCTTCGAGCGAGCTCGAACCAAGATAACTCTCACAACCATCTCGCAAATACATTTAGGCAGGCCTCAGTTGCAGTTAGATCTAACTGGCTGAGCCCTGGACAATCCATTACAGGCATTCAGTTCGGATATTTTCAGTGACCCTTTAGCGCAAATCCAGACACGAGTAATCTTCCGCCCAACGATCGCAAAAATCAGAAAATCCTGCTCATATTTTGTTTGGGTCGCAAGTCGCCGCCAGTTTAATAGGTCATGATCCGAAGGGTTAGGGGTATCTTCAGGATGTGTGTGCCACTCGCCGAGGTAGATGTGGGTGTTCCTTGAGGTTCTCCATACCAAGTTAATGTAACGTTGGGCGGTGGTCTTAGTGCGTTTGAAGAAAAAACGTCCTCGCCTGTCTTCTCCTGACGGAACAGTCGCCTCGTCGATGACTACGTCGTCAGTCCCCTCGATGAGCCTGCCGAGCAGCATGCCTCCAGCCTCAGGTGCGGCGGCGTCCTCCTGACGATGGTTTTCAAGAATCATCTTCGCATCGTTGCCGAAGCTGATAACCCCGCCGCCAGGGTGTAAGAAGTTCATGTGATCACGTTGTGGCAAGAGGGGCAGTCAGATCGAACGAACCGGTTCTCTCTGCGTCGCTCCCCGTCGTGGAACGCTCTGCCGCGCGTGGAGAGTAAGAAGCCGGCCTGGGCAAAATCGGGAGCGCTTCCCCTCCAACTAATCAGGACGTTTTCGGTTTCTGCTTTCATGAGAATACTCGCCGCATGCCTGGCGGCCTCGACTGCCGCTTGATCCGCATCCACGCTGGCGAAGGGCGTAAACGAGCCTGCGCAACCGGAGAATGTTCTCTGGAAGTGTTGCCCCGGAGCAGCAAAAGCGGACTTATTGAATATCCCGTAAGATGGATCAACATCAAATAAGCATCTGTAACACCCAGTCCCTGAAGCGATCCCGGTTGCCAGCAGGTGACCGCCAACTCCCAACGGTTCGACCCAGACGTGCAGGCGTGGTACTCGCCGGGCGAGCAAGTCATTAAGACGAAGTTCGAGGTTCTCGTCGCCTAAGGCAATGACCACCAGATCTGCGCCCATGACGAAATCCTGATTTTTCTTTATCACGTCTTCGACTTTTTCCTCACGGCACTCGACCTGGATGTGGGGGAACCTAAGACCGAGCTGCGCCTTCATCCCGATGGCCTTGTTGATCCCCACGTAACTTGCACCTAAGGCATGGCGGTGAACGTTCCCGGACGTTAACACCTCTGGTTCGACTATTCGTAGGCGCCCAACTCCCAACGATGCGAGGTGCTCGGCCACATGGGAGTTGACCGACCCGCAGCCGACAAGCGCCACCGTTTTGGCAAGAAGTCGGCCCGTTGCGCCGCCCCTGGTCAAAAGGTAGTCTGAGTCGAAGCGTTCAATGTGGAACTTAGTGACAGGCACGTCGCGCGTGAACCGCATTTCTAAATCCGCTGGCACATGACCGGCGCGAAATCCCTTGTGCGCGCGCCGCGCCAGCTCGCCTACCGCTTGCTCCAAGCGAACTGCGATCATCACGCGCCCTGCATTTGGGTCCTCGAGAGGTATTGACATTACGATCGTGGTCGGAAGATGCCGACCTGCGAGCCAAGCCTTTAACTCACTCTCGGACTGCGAGGCCGCGTGCCTGCGGATGATTTCAATCACGTCGGCGGTCGATAATTTCTCATCGAAGTCTGGCGGGATGAAGCCGCTCTGCAATTCTACGAAGAACGCCTCCTCCTGCTTGGCGACTGGCCGCCCGATCTTTGAAGCCCACGTCTGCGCTTCGCTTGAGTTGTCGGCGAGCAGAAGAATGGTCTCTTTGTCTCGGCCCGTGCGCGCGATAGAAGCTTGCTTTATTACCCTACTGTGGCCAGACGCTTTGCATAT
>DASQKG010000284.1:0-6462 GCA_035630655.1 Pyrinomonadaceae bacterium | reverse complement strand
GCGCTCTTGTGATGGCTTGCGTGAAGAAGTAGAAGTTCCGCATGAAGGCTTAGCCCTTCTTGGAGTGCGCCGCCTTGTCGGCGCTTTGGCCCGCTGCGACTTGTCGCAGCCTTGGCAGGCTCAAGTCAACGTTGAAATCAGAGTTGGCTTCTGCGCGAGATCGCGGCGCCAAGCCGCCGCTGGCGAAAGCGCCGACACGGCGCGCACTCCACGGTGGGCTTTGTAATTTATGAAACTGCACCTGTACCTCAGTCTCGCCCTTTGCTGCTTGGTGCTGCTCGCCGCTTGTGGTCCGAGGAATCAACAACCGACCCCGGGCGCTGCAAAACAGTTGTTGAAGCTGCGTGGGTATGAATTTGATGAGAAGTCGTTTCTGCGTGCGGCAGCGGCTAGTGACGCTTTCGCCGTAAACACATTCTTTGCCGCCGGCATTAATCCGAATGCAAAAGACGAAAGTAGCGGAGCCACAGCTCTAATTGCGGCGGCCTCGCGTGGCGACCTGCCGATCGTTCAAGCGCTTTTGAAAGGCAACGCGAATGTCAACGAAAGGGACAGCGCACAGTTCACTGCGTTACTACGCGCGCTCCAAAACAAGCACGACGAGGGAGCGGAGATTCTGCTAGCGCGTACTGACGTGGACCTCAACGCGCAAGGGTCGAATGGCATGACCGCATTAATCCACTACGTCATCCGCAATCAAGACAAGACCGTACAGAACCTTCTGGACCGTGGCGCCAATGCAAATCTTTCCGATGACGAAGGTGACGCGGCATTGCACATGGCGGCCTATCGCGGCAACTTGAACATAGTGCAAATGCTGCTGGCAAAAGGCGCCGATCCGAATGCAAAGAACAAAGCGGGTGGCACGCCACTAATGTGGGCAGCAGTTTACGGCCATGAAGACGTCGCAAAATCGTTGCTCGAAAAAGGCGCCGATCCGAAGCTGAAAGATGCCGACGGGTTAACGGCCGCAGCTTGGGCAAAGAGAAACCAGCGAGACGATATGGCCCAACTCCTGCTCGATGCGGAGAAGGCTAAGTAGGACAGACATTCCTGTCTGTCGAACTGGGCATTAAGATTGTTGAATCTGACTACTGATCTACAACTGGCCTTTTGGGTGAGTCAAACAGACAGGAATGTCTGTCCTACTAACGCTAGCAAAAAGGCTGGCATTAGTTGGATTTCGAGCCCTCGCGGCTGACTATTGCTTTGCGGGCGAATGATGAAGGAAACTTATGTCGGCAATTAGTGAAACGAAATTCGGAATCCGGAATGGAAGCGCGATCCTAATCGTTCTTCACAGTCCGCGGGAAAAAACCTGGGGGATTCTCGAGGAGATTACCTCGGCCGGCATCTTCTTACGTGGCCTCGATCTGAACTCCTTCGACGACTGGTTGCGAGCTGTCGTACATGGTGAGCCATTCATCGGATTTGGAGATCTATTTTTTCCAATGTGGCGGGTCGAGCGTATCTCGCGGGACGAAAGCACAGCCGAGCTTCCCTCGCTATGTGAACAGGTTGAGCGTCGGACCGGCCGTCCGATCGAAGAACTTATTGGCTCCGCAACTGCGTCATAGTAATAATCAGCATTGCCTTCGTGCACTTTCGGCTAAGTCCCAACGTCCCGAAATATCTGTTGTTGCAAGTGTGAAACAGTGTTCCATTCTCGCGCTAATTATGTTATGCTCCCCGCGTTCTGGCGGTAAAGACAAAGTGCCTTGCCGCGAAGTCCCGAAAAAAGGAGCGGAAAGAAGAGATGTACGTCATGGATGACCGAATACGTCTGGATAAAGGTAAGGCAATTGAGGCCGCACTCTCAAATATCGAAAAAAAGTTTGGCAAGGGGTCGATCATGCGGCTCGGTGAGCGTGAAATCTCCGATATTCCGGCAATTTCCACCACCTCTTTAAGCCTCGACGCGGCAGTGGGTATAGGTGGCGTGCCGCGCGGCCGCATTATCGAAATCTATGGCCCGGAGAGTTCCGGTAAAACGACGTTGGCCCTTCACATCGTGGCCGAAGCGCAGAAGTCGGGTGGAGTTGCGGCCTATATCGACGCTGAACACGCAATGGATGCCGACTATGCGGGCAAACTCGGAGTCGATATCGATCAACTTCTGATTTCGCAACCGGATTCAGGTGAGCAGGCGCTGGAGATTGCCGAAGCGCTCGTTCGCTCGAATGGCGTTGACGTAATCGTTGTTGATTCGGTTGCTGCGCTCGTCCCCCGCGCCGAATTGGACGGGGAAATGGGAGACTCCCTACCTGGTCTGCAAGCGCGTTTAATGTCGCAGGCGCTCAGGAAACTCACCGCAATCGTCGCGCAATCAAATACTTGTTTCATCTTCATTAACCAGATTCGCGAAAAAATCGGCGTCATGTTTGGCAGCCCGGAAACTACAACCGGCGGCCGTGCGCTGAAGTTTTACGCCTCGATGCGGCTTGATATCAGGCGTATCGGCGCGATCAAGGACGCGGACCGGGTGGTGGGGAACCGCACCCGGGTCAAGGTTGCAAAGAACAAGGTGGCGCCTCCATTCCGTGAATGCGAGTTTGACATCATGTATGGAGAAGGAATCTCGCGTGAGGGGGACTTGCTTGATTTGGCCGTGGCGCAGCGAGTCGTCGATAAGAGCGGCGCCTGGTTTTCTTACAAGGGCGATCGTTTGGGACAAGGCCGCGAGAATTCAAAGCAGTTGTTAAAAGAGAATCCGGACCTCCTCAAGAAGATCGAGCGCGAAGTAAAAATCAAACTGGGAATGCCCGTTAGGGAAGAACCGGTTTCAGCGCCGCAGGCTAAGGCCGCTACAGCCGACAAGAAATAGCTTCTGATCATTCAACAGCAAACAGCGCCCGGTTAAGAGTTTCGAACCTCAGCCGGGCGCTATTTCTTGCTTTACAGTCCGCCGGGAGTAGGGTAGACATTCCTGTCTGTACCCTTTGGAAGTCGACTCATGACGAGTAAAGGATGAGGTGTTCAGAACACTTATTTCTGGCCCTCGACGGCTAAAACTGGCGATAAACAGGCAGGATGCCTGTCATACTGATGGAATCTATTCTGATCAAAAACGGCACGCTTATCACGATGGACAAGCACGATTCCATCATTGAAGGCGACCTGCTGATACGCGGGGGGCGCATTGCAGCGGTAAGCGATCAGGAAGTTAAGGCCGATGTCGTTATTGACGCATCTGGATGCGCAGTGCTGCCCGGCTTTGTGCAAACTCACATTCACCTTTGCCAGACATTGTTTCGCGGCGCCGCCGACGACCTTCCATTGCTCGATTGGTTGAAAAAACGCGTCTGGCCCATGGAAGCTGCTCATACGGCACGCTCTATCAGAGCTTCCGCGAACCTGGGCGTCGCGGAGTTGATCAAGGGCGGCACCACATGCGCCCTCGCGATGGAAACTGTGAATCACACCGAAGAGGTTTTCAAAGTGATTAATGAAACAGGTTTCCGAGCGATCATCGGCAAATGCATGATGGACAAGGGTGCTGATGTGCCCCAGGAGCTGTATGAAGAAACAGAGGCCTCTATTGCCGAATCGCTTCGTCTGCTCCAGGCCTGGGACGGCAAAGCCGAAGGACGAATCCGTTATTGTTTCGCTCCGCGTTTTGCTCTGAGTTGCACAAAGGAGCTACTGGAACGAGTCGGCAAGCTGGCCCTTGAACGAAGCGTGATGATCCATACCCATGCTTCCGAGAATCGAAAGGAATGCGCCATCGTTGAAAGCGAAACGGGACTGCGCAACGTTACCTACCTGGATTCTGTCGGAATTTCGGGTCAACACGTTGTCCTCGCTCACTGCGTCCATCTTGACGAGGCCGAATTTCAGACTCTGGCACACACTAAAACTAACGTTGCCCACTGTCCTTCGTCTAACCTGAAGCTTGGCTCCGGTATCGCCGAGATTTCGAAAATGCTCGATCGCGGCATCTCCGTTTCGCTTGGCGCCGATGGAGCGGCCTGTAACAACCGCCTGGACATGTTCACCGAGATGCGCAGTATGGCGCTGTTGCAAAAGGCTTTGCATGGACCCGAGGTTTTGCCCGCAAATCAAGCCCTGCGTATCGCCACGATTGGCGGCGCCCGGGCCCTTGGGTTGGAAGACGAGATTGGGAGTTTAGAAGCTGGTAAACGCGCCGATGTGATCGTGGTTGACCTTAATTCACTGCAGTCGACGCCACATGTGAAGGATCTAGTCTCCGCATTGGTTTATTCAGGGCAAACTAGTGACGTTCAAAGCGTCGTGATCGACGGCCAGATCCTCATGAAAGACCGGAAACTGCTGACAATTGACGAAGGAAGCGTGATTGCCGAAGCGGCGAAGGAAGGCGCTGAGCTCTTTTCAAGAGCTGGAATTCAAGCCTGAGCGGGCGGAAAAAAGTGCCCTAAAAAAGGCTGTGCCAGCTCGAAGGTAGCGACTGCGGGGGGCGCGATCGGCGGCCGAGCTGGCACTGGCGGGCACTTTCAATTTTGAATCGGATGTCGTCTGCTAAACTGGACTGACGTTTGGGCGTCAACCCCATCCTCAACGGCAAGGATTATACACCTCACCGCCAACGAGTCAACGAATTTTTGTGACTAATCTGACAAACTCAAGTTTCTCGCGAGAGTTCGCATTTTTGCACGCCGGGACCTGTCTGGTTTGACAGTTCTTTTCACGTGTCCCTATACTACGCGGTCTTTCACACAGGATGGCCAGGTAGCTCAGTTGGTAGAGCGCGGCCCTGAAAAGGCCGGCGTCGGCGGTTCGATCCCGTCCCTGGCCACCATCCCGACTGTGAGGGAAGAAAAGGGGAATGGGTAAAGTCACCGCGCTTTACCCATTCCCCCTTAGCTTTTGAAGCTCGTTATCTCGCCCAATAGTGCTTGATTTTCTCCGCCAGATACGGAAAAGGGACATAGGCGGCAGTGCGTCCAGCGCCCCGAAGTTCTTCTACCATTCGCATTGCGCCATCGGCGTTTCTTGTATGCACCAGGATTGTGGCCGCCGGCTGCAGTTTAGGATTTGCGGCGAGCCACGCAGCTATTGCGTAGCCCGTGCGCTCGTCATCAGGGGTTGCTGAGTTGTAATGTTCTGGTAATAGATCATGATCCAAAAAGATAGCGTCGTAGGAAGACGCGCTCAGGAGTTGCCTGGCTTCTTCGACATTGTCGGTGATGGCTACGAAATCGCCTTTGAAACGCTCCGAAAACCAGTCGTGCCTTCGGGCATCGTCGTCGAGTAGAAAGACCCTTATGGGATGACGCTCGGCCTTATCCTGGTGGAGGCCCAGCTTGTTAAGTATGGATTGTATTAACGACATCTTGTTTGAAAAAATCTCCTGCTGATAACGATAATCTACCTCATTAAATTTGAAAACTGACCCTTGACGAATTCGCTAATCACATTTGCCGTGGGCCCGAACTGAAGTAAAACTGTGGGGTGAGATCGATTGCGTTTCCTGCAGTGTTATAATTCCGCACTCAGACTAATAATTCATCGGGAAATATTCACGATTTAATCGAATTTCAGCCGTTGAAATTGCAAGCAACTACTGTGAAAACTGAAAACGACGTTTGCCCAATTTGCTTTGGGACCGGCACACGGCTGGAACCAGGAAAAGGCGCCGCTATATGCGATTGCCGGCGCTCGAATGGCCCGGCCAGGTCGATTGAAGCGGCACGGATACCTCCGCGTTTTCGCGATTGCTCCTTCCATAACTATTTTCCCAAAAACGATTCACAGTTTTTTGCACACAGTTTCGCCAGTAGGCTGGCAATCGAATATCCCGCAGATGAAAACGGGTTACTGTTTATGGGACCCGTTGGTGTTGGAAAAACCCATCTAGCGATCGCCGTGCTCAAGGAGCTTATTGAGAAAAAGGGTGTCACGTGTCTCTTCTATGAATCCGGTTCGCTCCTGAAAGCAATCCAGGATTCCTACAATCCTGTTTCCCAAACTTCTGAGATGCGCGTCCTGGCTCCGGTTTATCAGGCTGAAGTGTTGGTGTTGGATGAACTAGGGGCCAGCGTGCCAACAAACTGGGTGCGCGACACGCTCTATCAAATCATAAATACGCGTTATAACAACAAGAAACTGACGATCTTCACAACCAACTATCTGGACGACGTTCGAGCCGTCCCCGAGGATCGGGATGACGCTGAGCCGAAACGACGAAGCAAGACTTTCGCTTCCGAGCGAATCCAGGAAATGACTACCCTTGAAGAACGGATCGGCACCCCCTTGCGCAGTCGTTTGTACGAAATGTGCAAAAAGGTGATGATCGAAGGTGAAGACTACCGCAAACGTCGCGACCAGCGACGCGTGGATGGCGCCAAAGGATGAAATGTCAATTACAGAACCGAGCGCGGTAGAGAGTGTGTGAAAACTCAGGTACGACCAATAACGCTGAAAGCGTTCGCGAATTCCAGCCCAGGGTTGGCTTTGAAACCCTGGGTTCAAGACGTTCCAAGA
>DASQKG010000283.1:0-7750 GCA_035630655.1 Pyrinomonadaceae bacterium | reverse complement strand
AGATACGGATTGCCTCAAAGTCAGGAGCTAATTGCGTCTTCTCTTGTTGGAATCGAAACACGGGATTCTCCATTGCCAATTGCCGATTGCCAATTGCCGATTGGCATCTCGCATAGGTTGTTCACTGCCCTAACTCAAATTCCTAATCGATGTCCGAAGACCAATCGGCAATTGGAAATCGGCAATTGGAAAATTATTCGGCCGCGCTGGTGATCAGCGCTTCACCGACTCCGTCTCCATCGCCTGTGCCGTTGCCTGCGACCTTCTTGTTGATGAGCTCAACATCAAGGCACAGGGATTGGAGCTCGCGCACCAATACATTGAACGACTCAGGCAGACCCGGATCGAAGTCAGCCTCACCTTTCACGATTGCCTCGTAGATCTTGGATCGCCCGGCCACGTCATCCGACTTGGCCGTCAGCAACTCCTGAAGAATATGCGCCGCGCCGTACGCTTCCAGCGCCCACACTTCCATTTCTCCGAATCGCTGTCCACCGAATTGCGCCTTGCCGCCCAGGGGCTGCTGCGTAATCAGGCTGTATGGCCCAATCGACCGAGCGTGAATCTTGTCGTCGACGAGGTGGGAAAGTTTGAGCATGTAGATGTAACCAACGGTCACCTTCTGCTCAAACGGATCACCCGACAACCCATCATAAAGAATCGCTTTACCCGACTCGTTTACAATTTCAGGTAAACCGAGCTCAGACGCGCGATTGTTGGCCAGCTCCAGCTTCTGCTTGATCTCTTTTTCGGTAGCACCGTCGAAGACCGGCGTTGCGAAATGAACACCTAACACACGTGCGGCCCAACCAAGGTGGGTTTCCAGAATCTGTCCCACGTTCATACGTGAAGGCACACCCAGCGGGTTGAGCACGATTTCCACAGGTGTTCCGTCCGGGAGGTAAGGCATGTCCTCTTCGGGGAGGATGCGTGCAATCACGCCCTTGTTACCGTGGCGTCCGGCCATCTTGTCGCCGACTGAAAGCTTGCGCTTCATGGCGATGAAGACCTTGACCATCTTGATTACGCCGGGCGCCAGTTCATCACCCTGACGAAGCTTGGCGATCTTCTCCTCGTAGATGTCGGAAAGGATTTTGATCTGGCGTTCGGTGCGTTCTTCGTATTCCTTGATTTCCGCGCCGACGTCGACACGCGACGAGGCCATCTGGACTTTCCTGAGCGCCTTCGGGTCCACTTCAGCAAGCATCTCGCGTGTAATTGCAATGCCCTTCGGAATCACGACTTCGCGGTTTACCGTCAGGTCAGCTGATAGCTTCCGCCCTTCGAGCAATTCACGAATACGTTGATCGCGCTGCTCACGCAGAATACGCATTTCGTCTTCGAGGTCGCGTCTCAGACGGTCTTCTTCTTCCTGCTCAATCGCCAGCGAGCGCGCATCCTTTTCCTGACCCTTGCGGGTGAAGACTTGAACGTCGACAACTGTGCCGTCGATTCCCGGAGGCGAAACCAGTGATGCGTCTTTCACGTCGCCCGCTTTTTCACCGAAGATCGCGCGCAGCAGTTTCTCTTCAGCCGTGAGTTGCGTTTCTCCCTTGGGCGTAACTTTGCCCACCAGAATCGAGCCGGGCTTCACCTGGGCGCCGATACGTATGATGCCGCTGTCGTCCAGATCGCGAAGCATGTTTTCGCCGACGTTGGGAATATCGCGCGTAATTTCTTCCGGTCCCAACTTGGTATCACGGGCCTCGATCTCGAGCTCTTCAATGTGAATTGAGGTGTAGTAATCCTCTTTCACTAAACGCTCGGAGACGAGTATCGCGTCTTCGAAGTTGTACCCGCGCCATGGCATGAAGGCGACGAGAACGTTTCGGCCGAGGGCGAGTTCGCCGCGGTCAGTACATGGACCATCGGCAATCACCTGACCCTTTTCAACGCGCTCGCCCACATGCACGATGGGCCGTTGGTTGATGCAGGTGTTCTGATTTGAACGCTTGAACTTGATCAGCGTGTAGATGTCGGCCGTCACTTCGCGAGAAATGGTGCCGTCAACATTGTGATCCGCCTTAATGATCAAACGCTCGGAGTCAACGTAGTCGACCACACCGTCACGCTTAGCCACGACCACGGCGCCCGAATCGCGCGCTGTAGTCTTTTCCATTCCGGTTCCGATGTACGGCGCTTCGGCGCGTAGCAACGGCACTGATTGGCGTTGCATGTTTGAACCCATCAAAGCGCGGTTCGCGTCGTCGTTTTCGAGGAACGGAATCAGCGATGCGGCTACCGAAACGAGTTGCTTCGGCGACACGTCGACGTACTCGATATCTTTCCGCAGGGCCAGAATGAACTCGCCGGCTTTACGCGCTGCGTTGCGCTCGTTAACGATGTAGCCCGTTTCATCCAACCCGATGTTGGCCTGACCGACGACGTGTTTGTCTTCTTCCCAGGCCGTTAAGTAAAACGGCCACGGCTCATACTCAGCTTTCCGACCGTCGGCGCTCACCTTCTTATTGGCCTTCTCCAGGTCTTCGAGCGGCATATGTTCACCATGCTTCAGCTTGGTGTCGCCGCCATTCAAAACGCGCACGTATTCAACAACTCGACCGTCCGTAACTTTGCGATATGGAGCCTCGATGAAACCAAACTCATTGATGCGCGCAAAGCACGACAGACTGGAGATCAAACCGATGTTTGGACCTTCAGGCGTCTCGATAGGACAGATGCGGCCATAGTGAGTTGGGTGAACGTCGCGGACTTCGAATCCGGCACGTTCGCGCGACAGACCACCCGGTCCCAGCGCCGATAAGCGGCGTTTGTGCGTGATCTCCGATAACGGGTTGGTCTGGTCCATGAACTGAGAAAGCTGACTTGAACCAAAGAACTCGCGCACGGCCGCGGTCACAGGTTTGGCATTGATCAAGTCCCGGGGCATGGTCGTCTGCATTTCCTGGTGAATCGACATCTTCTCTTTGATCGCGCGTTCCATGCGCTCAAGACCGATGCGGAACTGGTTTTCCAGAAGTTCGCCCACGGCGCGCACGCGTCGATTACCGAGGTGATCGATATCGTCCGCCTGATACTCCGACGGATTCTTGCGCATCTTCAGGACATAAGAGACGACTTCGTAAAAGTCCTTCGCCGAAAGCAACGGATCGTTGATCCGATCACGCTCGGGCTTGCCCATTTTGATGTTGAATTTGAGGCGGCCTACGCGCGAGAAATCAAACTTGCGCGGGTCGAAAAACATCGCCTCTAAAAGCTTGTAGGCGGTCTGGACTGTCGGCGGATCGCCAGGGCGCATCTTCCGGTAAATCTCCAGAAGCGCGTCGACCGGCTTGGTGATGACGTCTTTCTTCAGCGTTTGGGCGAGGATTGGTCCAATGTCGTCGCGCTCAGGGAAGAACACTGTGAAGCTGTCGATACCGCCCTCGACTATCTCCTGAAGCTTGGCGGGATTAATCTCATTATTCGCTTCGAGAATTACTTCGCCACTCTCTTTATTGACGATGTCGGAAACCGCATACGCGCCGTCAAACTGAGCGGTGTCAATCTCCACTTCTCCGATGTTTGCTTTGCGCAAACCCTCGAGAGCGGAGTGGGTAACCTTTTTGCCGGAGCGGACGATAGGTTCGGGGCCACGTCCTTTAATATCAAAGTCTACCTTCATCCCGACGAGGTTCGTCGAACCCTGTTCGGGGACCTGGGCCATCAGTCGCCCATCTTCCACACGGATTTCATCAGTGACGTAGAGTGCGCGGAGAATGTCCTCGTCACCAAACGACGCATTCTTCACTCGTTCCTCGAGCACCGAATCACTTTTGACAAGCTTTCCGTCTACGTCTTTGCCGAACCACAGCCCAAGCGCGCGCAGGAAAATCGTCGAGAGAAACTTACGCTTTCCCACCCGGACGTAGAGCAGGTTCTTCTGATCGTATTCAAATTCAACCCAGGAACCGCGATAAGGAATAATCTTGGCAATGTAGATGGCGCCGCGCTTGAAGAAGACGCCGGGCGAACGATGCAGCTGGGAAACGATAACGCGCTCTGTGCCGTTGATGATGAAGGTGCCGTTGTCAGTCATCAAGGGAATTTCACCAAAGAAGACCTCTTCCTCTTTGATGTCACGGATAGACAGTGCTTCCGTTTCAGGATCCTTGTCGTAGACGGTGAGGCGAATCTTCACCTTTAGAGGCACGCTATAGCTCATGCCGCGTTCCTGGCATTCCTGCTGATCGTGCTTATGCTTCAGGCCCACTGGCTCGCCGCAGTTTTCGCAGAGTTGGGGACGGACGGAATTGAAGGTGCCGCACTTGTGACAGAGCGTTTCGCCGGCGGCTAATGGGTTTACCTTAATTGTCGAACCGCAATGCTTGCAGTTTGCTCTCAGGTAGTTCAATCCTTCGAGACGACCGCACTTACACTGCCAGTTGCCGATCTGATACTCGACGAAATCGAGCGTCGCGGTGCCGCGAAAGTCGGAGATGGGAAACACCGACTCAAACACGGCCTGCAGGCCTGTGTTCTCGCGCTCCTCCGGCAGAAAGTCCATCTGCAGAAAACGATTGTACGACTCGCGTTGAATCTCAATCAGATTAGGAATGCGCACGGCAGTGGAGATTTTCGAAAAATCCACACGCTCCGGCGCCTGGCTCATTCGTTTTCCCAATCCTGTATTTACTTGTTGCAGCAGGTTTGCAGACATGAGAGGTCCTCGTTCGATTGCTGAATGCGGATTTCAGATTGCAGATTTCGTGGTACCGTTAAGTGGTCCATTCCGAAGTCTGAAATCCGCATACCAAAAATGCGTAGACGCGGTCAGAGCGCAGAACGCCCCGACCGCTTATTCACCAAAAGCGGCAGTTTCGTCGTCAAATTTGTTCAGAGTAATGCCAGCGCCTCAATACTCTCTTAACTTACCGACCAAAACCACGAGTGTCAAGCCAACGAAAAGGTGACGGGTGTCAGGTGCCGGGTGCCGGTTAACTATGACCGACACCTGACACCCGGGATCCGATACCCTCATTTCACTTCGACAGTTGCGCCTGCGTCAGTCAGCTTTTGCTTGATCGTTTCAGCTTCTTCCTTGGACACGCCTTCCTTGACGGCCTTGGGTGCTGCTTCGACAAGATCCTTGGCTTCCTTCAGACCGAGCGCAGTGACTTCGCGGACAACTTTGATCACGTTGATCTTGTTGCCGCCAACGGCCTGGAGGACCACGTCAAACTCGGTCTTCTCTTCGGCCGGCGCCGCGGCCTCGCCGCCTCCGCCGCCTGCTGCAGGAGCTGCCACAGCAGCAGCCGCAGCCGAAACGCCAAAGGTCTCTTCGATCATTTTTACCAGCTCGGAAGTCTCCAAAAGGCTTTTTTCCTTCAGAGCATCAACTATTTCCTGATTTGAAAGTGCCATGATTACCTCATCCTCCTCAAAGGGTTCCTTGTTGCTGTTGTTTATGAGATTCGCAGCAGGAGAACCCACGGGACCCTTTTCAAGTTACTGCATCGCAACCAGAAAAATGTCCGAAGCGCTAGGTGCGATCTGACTCATCGCCACGCTCGTTTTCCGCGTCCGGCCCTGTGCTTACTTTTTCAATTCTGAGATCTCAAATTTGAGATCTCAGCTTTCGAACTCAATTATACTAGGCGGCTTCCCCGCCCTTTTGATCACTAACCTGCTTAACCACGATGGCAAGATTGCGCGGCACTGCTGAGATTACAGTCGCCAGCCGCTGGGCCTGCGCGTTGAGCAGGAACAAAACCTTGCCTAACAATTCTTCTTTCGAAGGCAGGCTGGCAATCGCTTCCACGTCGCGGAGTTCCACCACTTTGCCTTCGACGATACCGACCTTGAACTTGAAAATATCGGGATTCGCTTTCGAAAACTTCGCGATGGCCTTTGATAGGTTCACTGGATCCTGACCGCTCAGGGCAACAGCCGTTACGCCTTTGAACTGATCCGTCGCCTGTTCAAGCGGAGTGCCTTCCGCGGCCTTGCGTGCCAGAGTGTTCTTCACAACTGAATAACTAACTCCGGCCTCGCGCAGTTGATTGCGCAACTCCTGGTCCTTGGGAACAGTCATGCCCTTGAATCCAACGACCATCGCCGCCTTCGCGTTCTTAAATTGCTCTGTGAGAGCTTCCAGGTCTTTTTGCTTTTGCGCTTTAGTTTTCATCTGAGTAGCTCCTCACCCTATTTCACGTAGGCCGCTTCGTCCAGCAAAACGCCGGGACTCATGGTCGCCGCCAAATTCACTTTCTTCACATACTTGCCCTTGGCAGTCGATGGCTTGGCTTTTACTACTGCCTCGAGCAGCGCCTTGGCGTTGTCGCGCAGCTTGTCGGACTCAAAAGAAACCTTGCCGACCGGTACGTGAACCACCCCGGTCTTGTCGACTCGATACTCAACCTTGCCGGCCTTGGTTTCTTTCACCGCTGTCTTTACGTCAAAAGTAACCGTACCGGTTTTCGGGTTAGGCATAAGACCGCGCGGGCCCAGAACTTTACCCAGGGCGCCCACGAGTCTCATCATGTCGGGGGTGGAGATGACGGCGTCGAAATCGAGCCATCCTTCTTTGATCTTGTTGACCATGTCCTCGCCGCCGACAAAATCCGCTCCGGCCTCTTCGGCCTCTTTGATCTTGTCGCCCTGAGCAATGACCAGCACCGTCTTCGACTTGCCTAAGCCGTGAGGCAGCACAATCGTTCCGCGCACGAGTTGATCAGCTTTCCTTGGATCAACTCCCAGCCACATGGTCAATTCAACTGTTTCATCAAACTTTGCGAAAGCAATCTCTTTGACTTTCGAGACGGCTTCGTCGAGGTTGTACTTGCGACCGGGCTCAATTTTTTCCGCCGCGGCGTTATACTTCTTTCCGTGCTTTTTCATTACCTAGCTCCGAGGTGCATGCGAGATTTCAGATTGCAGACTGCGGAATGCTGAATAGCGTTCCCTTGCCTGCTTTCTTCTATCTCTCCCTCTCTAATGTGAATCGGATGGGGAAACAATCCGCATTCCGAATTCAGCAATCACTCAATCGTAAGCCCCATCTGACGGGCCGTTCCGCTGATAGTCTTTATCGCTGCTTCAAGATCAGTGGTGTTCAGATCCTGCAATTTAGTTTTCGCAATCTCTTCGACCTTCGCTTTGGATATTGTCCCCACTTTTTCGCGATTCGGCTTACCCGAGCCTTTGGAAATCCCTGCCGCCTTCTTCAAAAGGTCAGCCGCCGGAGGGGTCTTCGTTTCGAAAGTGAACGAGCGATCAGCGTAGACCGTGATCACAACCGGAATTTTCAAATCCGGGTCCATCTGCGCAGTCTTGGCGTTAAACGCCTTGCAGAATTCCATGATGTTCACGCCATGTTGGCCCAACGCGGGACCAATTGGCGGCGCCGGATTAGCCTTACCGGCGGGAACCTGAAGCTTGATGTAACCTGTTATTTTCTTTGCCATAAGCCATTGCCGATTGCCAATTGCCGATTGCCAATTGGCGATCCTCAAGATTCATTTCAATTTCAATCGTGCGTGGCAAAACGACTTCCAATCGGCAATCGGCAATTGGAAATCGGCAATGCCTTTCATTCTTCTTCAGCGAAGGTCACCTTTTCAACGTCCAGGAAGTTCAGTTCGACTGGAGTCGATCTTCCGAAGATCGTGACCGTCACTTTCAACGTCGACTTGTCTTCGTTAACTTCTTCAACCTTGCCTGTAAAACTCTGGAACGGCCCCGACTTGATTCGTACCGTCTCGCCGGCCGAGTACGAAAACTTCGGCTTCGGTTTTTCCGCTGCCTCAGC
>DASQKG010000282.1:0-6624 GCA_035630655.1 Pyrinomonadaceae bacterium | reverse complement strand
CGAGCGCGGCTGATCCGGATCCAGGCCTTTTGCGTCCGCTAAAAGTGCTGCGAATAATTGGCCGGGGATTATATAAGGAATCGGCGCGCAAAACTCATCAATTTCTTTCGGCATGATCACCGCGCGCGTGCAGTCTCCGGCTGCCTCGACATCGCCGGTGAGCACCAGCGTGTCGGCGTGCAGCTCACGCAGACGCTTAATCAGATCCTTTACTCCCGGTAGCATTACGCCGGGAGGAGCAAAAAGGATCACTGGAAAGTGACGCTCCACCATCGCCACCGGTCCATGTAAAAAATCTGCTGACGAAAACCGCTCAGCGACGACGTAGCAGGTTTCCATTAACTTTAATGCAAGCTCGTATGCATTCGCATAGGCCAGCCCGCGACCAACCACGACGCAGTTTTCCATGAACACGTAACGCTGGACCAACTCCAGTATTGCAGGCTGCTGTTCAAGAGCGCGGGCAGCATACTCCGGAATGGCTTCGAAGGACCATGCGGGCTTGTTCTGGGCCAGCGCGGACGCGAGCAGATAAAAGAGCATCATCTGGCCGGTGAAGGTCTTGGTGGCGGCGACCGAACGTTCTCGGCCACCATGCATCAAGAGTGTTTCGTCAACGAAGCCGACCATCGACGAAGATGGCTCATTCGTGATGCCTACGGTATAGGCCCCGCAATTTCGCGCGTTCTCCAATACCTGGTTGATATCTTCGCCTTCGCCCGATTGCGAGACACCTACCACCAGAGCGCGCTGCAGTTTGAGTTTTGCACCGTAGATAGTGTGGACCGAAGGCGCCGAAAGCGAAACCGGAATGCCAGTGGTAATTTCCAGCAGGTAGCGGCCAAACAGCGCAGCATTGTCCGAACTGCCTCGAGCAACAAGCACAATAAGATCAAGTTCTCGCGATTTGAGGAAGGTCCCCAGTCGCGAAATCTTGTTGCGCTCCGCTTCAATTGTTCGTGAGAGTGCCTCCGGCTGTTCCGCGATTTCCTGAAGCATCAAGGACAAGCTTTTTCTTCCTCCGTTAATAGGTGATCAGAGTTCATAAGAGGTGTTTAGAGTACGACCTTCAGGTTGCTCCTGCGCTATCACGCAGGTCACGCTCACCACACCACACACAAGCTAAAGCTTGGACTCTATACGCCTGAACTCAACGTATCACTGGTCCGCTATTGTAATCGTGTGCGATTTCAGTTAAATACTGCTCGTCTTTCTAAACAGCTCCGACGAACAAAATCAGATCCGAATATACAACTCTAAGATGTCTACCACTCTATCACGAAGTGCGATTCTAACTCTGTTCTCCATGCCGCTTTGTCTCCTGCTGTCGGCAACCATCTGCGCGCAGGACCAGCCTCCGCAATCGTCAGTTCAGGTGATTCCAAAGCCGCGCATGATGACTCCTACTAAAGACCGGTTTCAATTGCGCGATGTGCGCATTGCCCTGGTGAATCCGCGTTCGCGGGACAACCAGTTTGCAGTGGACGACTTTATCGCTGATGCTCGCGACGCTGCGAAGCTCAATCTGCGCCGGAGTGGAGGCGGGCGCCGCACGATCCTTGTTGGCGAACTCGATCGCCCGCAGATTATTCAGGCTTTGAAAAAGACCGGAGTAACCATTCCGCCCGCTCTCGACGGCGAAGGCTACGTTCTGACCGTCGATGCAAATCAGATCATTGTTGGCGGTCAAACGGAAGCAGGAACGTTTTACGGCTTGCAAACGCTGAAACAACTTGTGCGCGGTGAAGGTGACGAAGCCTTCGTTCCCGGCGTCCGGATCGTCGACTGGCCGGCAATGCGTTGGCGCGCCGTTTCCGACGATATTAGTCGCGGCCCTGTGCCGACAGTTGACTATATAAAACGACAACTGAGCACCTTCGCGGCTTTCAAATTGAACATGCACTCATTTTATATGGAGCACGCGTTCAGCAGCAGTTCACATCCTTTAATTGGACCACCGGGTGGCTCTCTGACGCCCGAAGAAATTCGAGAACTGGTGACGTATGCCCGGAACTATCACATCGAGTTAGTCCCGGAGCAGCAGACTTTCGGGCATCTGCACAAAGCGCTAAAGTTGGAAAAGTACAACGAGTTGGCGGAAGTGCCTTACGGCGATGTGCTGTCTCCGCAACAGGAAGGATCCTACAAGCTGGTGGCTGACTGGTATCGGGAGTTGGATCCGATTTTCCCCGGAAAGTTTTTTCACATCGGCTCGGATGAGACCTTCGAATTGGGCGAGGGACAAAGTAGGGAAGTGGCGAGACAGAAAGGCGTTGGAGCGGTGTATTTCGCGCATTTAAACCGGGTGCGCGAAGTGCTTAGGCCTTACAACCGGCGCTTGATGTTCTGGGGCGACATTGCGCTTAGCCATCCTGAGCTAATCGGCAATGTTCCCAAAGATATGATCGTCATGAACTGGAACTACGGGCCACGCGACAGCTTCGAGGCGAGGATCAATCCTTTCAAAGACGCGGGGCTCGATCAGTTTGTTTGTCCGGGCGTCAGTAATTGGAACCAGATATTTCCCAATGTCGATACCGCCACCAAAAACATAGTCAACTTTGTGCGCGACGGACAGGCAGCCGGGGCAATGGGAATGATGAACACCACCTGGGACGACGACGGCGAGGCACTTTTTGAAATGACCTGGCACGGCATTGTGCTCGGAGCCGCGGCATCCTGGCAGAACGGACCTGTTGATGTTCCCACGTTCAACCAGAATTTCGACTGGGCATTTTTTAGGAACGATGGACATCACTTTACGGATTCATTGCGTTCGCTGGGCCACGTTAATACTCTGCTTGGCGTTGCCCAGACGGACGAATTCTTTTGGCGCGATCCTTTTACGTCAAGCTATCAGGGCCAGGCCAGGACCTTGAAAAACCAACTAAAAGAAATGCGCCTTGCCGTCGAAAATGCTGATGAAAGCCTGCTGAGAAATGAGACGCGTGCGCGTCGTAATCGGTCGATGATTTCGTCGATGAGGTTTGCCGCGCAGAGATTTGATCACTTGGGTCGGCGAATGCAGGTGATGGAAAAATTCAGCCAGGATTATTGGGACGCATACCTGAACCTGGGAGACCGCCGCAAGATTGGCCGGCTGCGGAATTATTGGGGCAACATCTATAACGGACTGCGGGAGATGGCGGAAGAGTTGACGTTGCTGAGAGAGGAATACCGGAAACAGTGGTTGGCCGAGAACCGTCCTTATTGGTTGGACAGCGTGCTGGCCCGGTACGACCGAGCTATAAACATGTGGCTCACCAAAAGCAAAACGTTAGAGGAATCAGTGCGACTCTATAACACGACTTCAATTCTGCCGAATCCGGAGGAGTTTGGACTTGGCCCACGACCCGCGCCATCGCCTACTCCATCACCATCGCCGACACTATCGCCTGGGCTTTAATACCGGTTGGGTTGAACCGCGTGCCTGCGCCAGTTTTCAGGTTGGGAAGGAAGACCTGTTCTGGGTTCTAGTAGTCTTACAAGGTTCTTGTCGTATCGGTTAACACTTTTCCTCGGAGGCATTATCAAAAATGTCCGACTCCCCAAAGTCCAGCGACCGGTTGATTTCTCTCGACGTGTTTCGCGGTATAACGATCGCGGGCATGGTCCTGGTAAACAATCCTGGTTCGTGGGCCAGCATCTATTGGCCGTTGGGCCACGCAGAGTGGCATGGCTGGACGCCGACCGATCTAATCTTTCCGTTCTTTGTATTCATTGTAGGTGTGGCCATTCCGCTGGCGTTCGCGCGCCGCGGCGAAAAGGGAGGCAGCAAGCGCGATCTCTACCTGAAAATCATCAGGCGGACTTTAATTATTTTTGCGCTGGGAATGTTTCTCGCCGGCTTTCCTTATTTCGAGTTATCCACCATTCGTATCCCGGGCGTGTTGCAACGACTTGCAGTTTGTTATCTGTTCGCCTCAGTCATCTTCCTCAACACGAAGGTGAGAACGCAGATAATCATCACGGCGGCCTTACTCATTATTTACTGGTTGCTATTAACGCGCCTGAACGCGCCTGGATTTGTCACAGGCGATCTGAGCAAAGAGGGAAGCGTTGCCTCGTTCATTGATCGCGTTGTATTTGGACCACACATCTGGAAGCAGGGAAAGGTTTACGATCCCGAAGGACTACTCAGCACAATACCGGCGATCGCAACTGCCCTGTTCGGAGTGTTAACCGGGCAATGGATACGCATTAACAAGTCGGGCTACGAAAAGGTTGCGGGGCTGTTTGTAGCCGGGGCTGTTTGCATCGTGATTGGCTGGGCCTGGAATCCGTTCTTCCCCATTAACAAAGCGCTATGGACCAGCTCCTACGTCTTCTTTACCGGTGGGCTGGCACTGGAGTTTCTCGCTTTGTGTTACTGGTTAATTGACATAAAGAAAATTCAGTGGTGGACCAAGCCGTTCGTTGTCTTTGGGGTCAACGCGATTACGCTCTTCGTCGGGTCGGGAGTTATGGCCCGCTTGATGGGGCTTATCAAGGTGCCCACCGCCGATGGCTCGAGGATTTCGTTGCAATCCTGGATCTTCCAAAACCTTTTCCTGTCGTGGCTGCCGCCATACCGGGCGTCCCTCGCCTTCGCAATCTGTTTCATCCTGGTGTGGTTGGGACTGATGTGGATTCTTTATCGGCGGAAGATATTTATTAAGGTGTAGTTCAAAGTTCAATGTCCAAAATCTGTGAATTGACAAAGGAACCTAAAAACAGCTCGGGGTAGGGAAGGAGGGCATGCCCCCGCTCTTCGGTGCTGGTGATTAGTGTTGCGCGACGAAGAGCGGGGGCATGCCCTCCTTCCCGACCTCTAACTAATCTAGAGTTCATCCTATGACGATGGGCATTGAATTTGGACTAATTTGAAAGGAGAACCCATGCCAACTTACATTACTCTGCTTCGTTACACGCAACAGGGGGCTGCTAACGTGAAGGACAGTCCAAGTCGTCTTGATGCGGGACGCGAGGCTTTCAAGAAGCTGGGCGTTGAAATCAAAGACACGTACCTGCTGATGGGCCGGTTCGATTTACTGTGCGTGATTGAAGGGCCGGATGACGAAACGGTCGCCAAATGTCTTTTGACACTTGGCTCTCAAGGCAATGTCCAAACGGAGACAATGAAGGCCTGGCAGGAAGACGACTTCCGCAAGATAGTGGGGTCGATCTGAATCAAGTCCAAAGTCCAAAGTCTAAAGTCTAACGTCTAAAGTGAAAGTGCAAGTGCAAGTCCCTTTAGCTGGCAGAGGAACCTAAACCACCTCTAACTATTCCAACGGCACACTGCGATGTTGGCTGTCTGACTTTCGACATTGGACTTTGGACATTGGACTTTGGACTATTTGTTATACCCCGGTCCGCGCAAGGCTCGTCCAGCTAGCGCGGGCGTTCGTTTGCCATCGTCGACGCTGATCTGGCCGTTTGTGATTACAAACTTGATGCCCTCAGGGTGCTGGTTTGGGACCTCAAAAGTAGCGCGGTCGATAACGGTCCTGGGATCGAAGATAGTTATGTCAGCGAAATAGCCCTCGCGAAGCAGTCCACGGTCTCGCAGACCCACGCGCTTCGCCGGACCACCTGTCATCTTGTGAATTGCCTGCGGTAATGTCAGGATTTTTTCATCCCTGACGTACCGTCCAAGAATCCTCGGATAGCTGCCCCAACCGCGCGGATGTGACTTCGCTCGCGACAATGGACCATCCGTTGCTCGTGCGCCCGTGTCAGTGCAAAAGTTGACGAAAGGGGAACGCATCGCCGCGCGCAAATCGTTCTCGTTCATCATGAAATAAATCGCGCCGGTCTGGCCGTTGTCAGCCAAAATCAAATCAAAGAGTGCGTCAAGCGGCTCCTTGTTTTGGTCCTTAGCAATCTGCGCCAGGCGTTTTCCCAAGAGCGGTTCCAGCTCTCGGTTTACTACCGAACTAATCAACACACCCGGCGCGCCGCCGCTGCCGAGATAGATGTTTTCCCAATCCTTCGAATCAGCGGGAATCTCTTTCTTCAACTGCTGGCGAATGCGCATGTCGCGCACACGCTCAAGCATTTTCTCCGTGCCGCCTTCGAGCACCCAGGGTGGCAAAGATGCAGTCAGCGAAGTGCTTCCGGCGATGTACGGGTAAACATCGGCAGTAATATCCAGGCCACTTGCGCGCGCGCGTCGAATCTTTGCCAGGACTTCAGGCATCCGTCCCCAATTCTTTTTGTAGGCAGTTTTCAGATGCCATATCTCCGTTGGAATTTGCGCACGGCGCGCAATCTCAAAAACCTCTTCGAGCGACGAATCAAGAGCGTTGGCTTCGCTACGTTGATGCGTTGCATAGATGCCGCCGTATTGACGGGCCACTTTCGCTAACTCAACAATCTCATCCGTTGAAGCAAAGCGTGCCGGCACGTATTGCAATGAAGTTGACAGGCCAAGAGCGCCATCCTTCATTGCGCCCGCTACCAGTTCCTTCATCTGTTCCAACTCGGCGGGCGTGGGCGGACGGTTGTCGAAACCGATGACATAGCCACGGACTTGAGTTGCGCCCACGAACGTTCCCAGGTTTACGCCACTGCCTTGGCGTTCCAGGCGTATAAAATAATCGTCCAGGGTGCGCCAATCGACGGTCAGGTTACAACGGCGAT
>DASQKG010000281.1:0-28467 GCA_035630655.1 Pyrinomonadaceae bacterium | reverse complement strand
TCGTAACCATCGCCTGTCGAGGCTCCGTGGATTTTGGCCAAGTAACCCCAGGCTCGGCGGCGGCCTCGCCAGGGGCTAACACTCTGTCCGCCAGCTTCGCAGGCTCCGGTTGACGTGTTCCCCCACCTTGTATCTCATCCTCCGGCAAAAAGCTTTATCAGAAACAAGAACTCACCGAATTCTAAGCAGATTTTGAAAATAAAAATGCCGCGACATTACTATCGCGGCATCTGACCTCTGACCTCTGACCTCTGATTACTGTTGGCCCAGGATTCCGCCAAGGATGTTTCCCCAACCGCCGCTGCCGTTGTTGCGCTGGTTACCATTACTGTATTGCCGGTAGCCCTGGTCATAGCCACGCACAAAGCCCTCACGAAAAGCCTGCGTTGAAGCGTTCTTAAAGTGACGCGATCGCTGTGGATCGTAACTCTGGTTGCGCTGGCCATCACTGGCGCCGGTGTTCAAGCCCTGCTGGTATCCGCGATCCAGTTCGACCCGATTGTATCCACCGTTATTACCGTAGCTGCCATTGCCATACTGGCCATTGTTATAGACGCCGTTATTGCGGTTCCGGTCCTGATTGCGTCTCCAATCACCATTGTTGACCTGGCGATCATCGCGGCGCTCTTCCTTCCGGTGACGTTTCCATTCGCGCTTCCGCTCTTTGCGTTCCTGACGGGCCTCGCGGGCCGCCTCTCTGCGAGAACGTTGATAATCACGAACATCACTACCCTGGGCCTGAGCGGTGCCGCTTACCGCAGTAAATATTCCCAAAACCAATGCGAGCGACAGAAGAGCCCCGCCAATCCCTTTTCCATATTTTTTCATGTTTGTAGATGTCTCCCTTGCTGGAGATGTATGGCAACTATGCGGCCAGCATTCCGGATCGTTGTATTACAGGCTTAAGCGTAGATCGGATTGGGGCGAGGCTCTGATATGGTGCATGCCGTCCGCAGATAGAGCAGAGGTCAGAAGTCAGAAGTCAGAAGTCAGAAGGTCACAAGATGCTTTGATCTGACCTCTGACCTCTGGTTTTACGTCACGACAAACTGCTGGTAGTGATTGAAGCGTTCCAGAATATTCGAAACGTAGTTGACTGGTTCGAGCCCACGACAGAAGCCAAATTTGACGACTGCGTCACTCGAGTATTGTTGGGTTGATTTTTGCAGCAACCAATAAGAGACGTCCTCCCAAACCTGTGGGTTCCCGCCATACTTCTGCCTCTTTCAGGTGCTCTTGAACTTCACTTTTCACCACCCGTCGCCGGGTTAGAATGCGAAGTTAAAGCTTGAACGGCCAGGTCAGGATGCTACCTGTCTTCTTCAGGATGGCCACAACCTTGGAGTCCTTTTGACGTTTACCCGTGGCATCGCGATTGAGCGCGCGGTGTGCGACCCTGTTCAATGGTTTGGTGACACTCCTCTGATTGACAGCCACGGATTGCCTTTTAAATCTCAAAGGTCTGCGTGGGTTCGTTGGCAATAGCGCCGGCGGTTTGGACGTTGGTGGATCTGCTCGCGACGGGGACGGTTCTGATTCCGACTCTTCTGCAAGCCATTCGAGCGTGGAAGAGGGCATTGCAGATGCCTCCTTCGCGCTGGTGACTCGTCGCTCCATGCTCACATAGCTAGGACCTTGAGACGAACTATTGATCTCGACTTGTTCTCCGTGCTCCAAGTTTGAAGCACTCACCGAATCCGGCGAATTCGCCGCATCGTAGTAACCAATCATCAGCGCACTCAGTGTTACCACCACAAGTAATATACTTGCCACCGTAACCGGGGAGCGCACGGCGCGCTGAAATGGCGAAGGCGATTCGGTAGCAGGGAGCGAAACGTCCTTGAGGGACGTACCTAACTGCGGGACAACGCTAAGTTCGGCGCCATCGAAATCGCAAAACCCCTGGTGGTCGTCAAAGGTAAACTCACACTTTGGGCAGCGTTTCATAACCGAACTCCTCGGGAATCAATTTGTAAGGGCGTGCGCGGAAGGGAAAGTGGTTCGTTCCTGAACCCATATTGAAATCCGCAATTCAAAGATACATCAAGTGTGTCTCATGCGAGAAGGTCTTGGGAAGGAATCGTGGATAAATTTGCGCCCACAGGGCTCCCCAGTTGCAGACGCGTTTCTCAGCGCTATTCAATGCGCACTTCTTGAGGCAAGGCTGGTGCTCAAAAGTAAGAACAATGGTGCGCTTGTAAAGCTTGCTCGATTTACACCACACGGATCAATCATGCCTGTATCAATTTCATGTCTATCGGTGCGCCTTTGGTCTCATTCGTCAAGGCAGCAATGCGAGACCCGGCCGACGTAACGTCGCGTTTATCTCCTAATAATTCAGCAAGGTTTGAAAAAGCGGATTGAAACCGGCGGGATCGGTACGCTCGTGGGTACGTCGCCTCGCGTTGGTATGGCCATTGCTTAATTCGCGAAAGAAATAAGCGCGGAACATCAAATTAAAAAGACGTGGAGACCGGGGCTAAGGGTTAGAACGGGAGAGGGGTCATGGCGAAACAAACTTTGGTGGCGAGCAATCATCTTTATCAGTCGCAATGGTGGGCACGTCTGGCGGCCATCAGCGAAAAGCGGGATACGCAAACATCCGCAGATACGCCTCCGGTTCAGAAGGAACAATCAAACTTTAGTAGGACGCTGGCTTCGCTTTTTTCGCCCGATCAAGGAAGCGAATTGATAAGCATTTTTGTGAAGCCGAACTAGGGACGCCACCTTTTTTCATAACGCAAACCGTTAGTTTGCGGACGATTAGACTACACACAGAATCGCAGCTGCCTTGCGGTCCGCAAACTAACGGTTTGCCTTACAGGAGGCCTGAACGTCTGCCCTACTGGCAGCGAGCGTTTATTATTGTATTCGCTTTTCGAACGAATTCAGCGGTCCAGGCTTCCGGCGCTGCATCGCGTTCGTGATTGCGAGAGGCGCGAAAGACGCGGGTGATCAATCCATTGCTCGTTTCCGCTTCGAGAAGCCGCTGAAGATTTGTAGCCAAGAGTTGGCGACCCGCTTCGCTGACTTGCGCGTTATTCACGCCCTTAGCAGTTGTAGTGCAGCGCCCTCCGCTGACTTTGATTGGATCCTTGTCCTTCCATCTCTCAAGCCTGGCTTTACTCTCACTGGACGCCGAGTGGCCCCAGGTTGATCCGGCGTCGCTGACGTAAAAGATGGCTTGGCCCGGTTTGCACATGCGTGTGCCGTCAGGATTCTTTTTCGAATCCAGACAGGCGAATTTCTGGTTATCGGTCTTCGTATCGCCATGATCGATAAAGGCGAGCCAAAGCTTAAACGCGTCGATCTCAGCGCGTGGTGCGCCATTTTGAAGCAAGCCCTCGAGCGCGCCGAGGGAAGCGCCGTCTTTGTCACTGCACTTCACATCGATGCCTCTGCCCAGGCTCAGCTCGATCCCCGCAGCTGGTTGAAGCGGCGAGAAGCTCGCACCCTGAAAGCCTTTCGTCAAGCTGTTCTGGCAGTCAGGACAGTTAACGTCCGCGACCCATTCATCATCTGCGAAAAACCCCACTGCCTTTGAGAAACGTGACGTCAGAAACTCTCCCTGAATCTCACCATTGCGTTTGTCAGGCGACTGTCCTTTGAAGTGGGGCTTAACTTTGAGACGAATTAGCTCGCCATCTTCATCGACAACGCCCGGAATGGAGCAGTGAAACTTCGGCGTCGTGCCGGCACCGGGGTTAGGGTCTTTGTTTGCGACGCACTTGATTGGCAGCGCGAGCCCGTTGGAGTCAACCGGGAGCGAGCCTGTGCGTGCGCCCACGGTCGGGTTGAAGCCTGAAACCGGATCGTAGCCGGGGTCGGGTTCCTGCCAAACCTTCGCGGTGCGCTCGGCTTCGGCGCGAGCTTCCGCTGTGAAACACGATTTTTGCGCCGCCGCCGGTGAAACGATGAAAACTAAAAGCAGTGTGATGACGAAGAACAGTTGAGACGGGTTACGAAACATGGACACGCCTTTCCTTGATTTTTGATGAAGGGGAAGGATGAGATTCTAGCAACTGATCAGGAAACAAGGAAATTGACAGGAGATCCGCGGTACTGATTCCAGTTGCCCATTACAGAACCCAGTAGCAAAGCTACTGGGTTCTGAAATTGGTTGGTGAAACCAAACTGCATCAGTGCCCGATCCGCCGATTACGCAGATTCAGCCCCCTTGACGTTGAGGCTGTGGATTTTACCTCGACGGCCGTGTTCTAAGCGCCTCGCGCAGGGTGCGTCCCTGTGATTTGTTGGGCGTCGCAATGCCCAGGATGGTGGTGACTGTTGGTGCGATGTCGAGGGGTGTTGCGGGCTGGCGATAATGTCCGCGCTTGAGTCCCTGGCCCATTAGAATCACAGGCACATGAGTGTCGTAGGAATAAGGCGAGCCGTGGTTAGCTGGATCAAATGAATCACCGATCGACGAAAACGGTTGCTGCACGACGATCAAGTCGCCACTGCGTTCAGGATCGTAGCCGCGCAACACTCGACTGCCAACACCATCACGCAACCCGCGACAAGGCAGGACAGACATTCCTTTCTGACTCACCTTCGAATTTGAAGTACGTTTGTTGTAAGTCGAAGCTGGGTTGTCGATTTCGCAGCGCGGACACGCGAGTCTGCACCGTTCGATCTGCGAACGGGTGAAGTAGCGCACGATGCCTGGAACTTTCAGAGCTGCCTCACCCGCGATTCTGGTGATCTCATCCAGACTTACGCCGTCGCGTTTCAAGGCCTCGAGGTCGAAATACACATTGCCGTTAGCGACCGCGTCCCTCGTTGCGCTGCCCTCTTTGTACTTAAATATGTAGTCTGCTGACCCTGCTCTCACGCCATTGATTGCCAACCGGATAGCCTTCAACACATCGGAGTTTTGAATTCTTGTTGGAGAGACGCCCTTAGCTGCCGATTGGTCCAGGTTCGGCGAGACGCCGTGATCAGAGCTAAACACCACCAGCGTATTCTTTAGACCAACGCGCGCGTCTACAAAATCAAGAAGCACGGCGATCTGTCGATCGACGCGCAAAGCTATATCCATTACTTCCTGGCTGTAAGGTCCAAAGCGGTGCCCGACATGATCGTTGCCGGACAGGCTGACGCTTAGTAGATCCGTAACTTCATCCTCGCCCAGTTGCTCTTTTTCAATCGCCTGTTCGGCAAACGAAACGAGTATTTCGTTGATAAAAGGAGAGTGATCGAGTGCGTCGTAGAACGCGTTTGATGGTTTAGTCGCTCCTCCAGTGACCCAGTGCGGAAAGGCATTTGTTTCGCCGGGAGCCTTGTCATTTTCCCAGGGAGGTGAATCAACGCCGGCATGTTTTAGATATGCGGCCTCGGGCAGGATACGGTCCCAACGCGCGCCGAAATATTTATCGAGCGGCTGTGTGCGATTAAATTCCTGGACCCAATCGGGCAACTGCGGAAAGTAGTAATCGGATGAGATGACATTGCCGGAAGATCCGCTGAGCCAGTAAGCGGCGTTTGCCTGGCGACCGACAGGCAGAATCGCTGCCCGAGGTTTGTCGGAAATTCCGATAACCTTCGAGCGACTATTAGTGGCGCGGCGCAATTCATCGCCCACGGTCGAGGCAAGAAGACGACGCGGACTATTCGCAACTTCGCGCGGGCCGCCGCCGAGTAATTTGGCCGTGCTGTCGCCTACGCTCGTGACCTTCCGGCCAGTCTCTCGCTCAATCCATTCGTTGCCCGCAATGCCACTGACAGAAGGCGGAGCCCCCGTCATAATCGCGGTGTGACCCGGAGCTGTCTTAGTGGGGATGTATGGATAGTGGGCGTTGGTCCAGTGAGCTCCATCGCGCATCAATCGCTTGAAACCACCAGGTGCGAACAGCTGCTGAAACCGCGTTAGATAATCGTATCGAAACTGATCGACAACGATCACCAGAACCAGACGTGGTCTTTTGGGGCGTTGCGTCCGCTGTGCGGACGAGAGGTCAGCGCAAGATAATAGGAGAAGAAAGATAGCAGTCAGTCGTTTTCCTTGCGCCAGCATCGGTCGAAATGTTAGCACGGGAAAAGAAATCCGCAGATTATGCAGGTTGCGGTCAGTTACTTCGGAACGGTTTCGACAGTACCCGTCTGGTCTTTTTCAAAAACGATCCCAACTTCGAATCCTTTTTAATAGTAACTGCTGAAACTGATTCTGTTTTTGGTTGGGCTGATCTCTGCGGAGCGCGGCCAGTGCCCGTTGAGTCAGGTTTCTTCTCCAAAGGCCTGGCCTCACGTAAGCGGGGAAGAGGCCGCAGGCGTGGAAGTGGTGGAACACTTCGGGCAATTGGAAACCGTTCGTCACTCTTTCGAATGTGCGCGGGAACAGTCTTATCCAGAACTTTTGTTTCCGGGTTCGCGATTGTTTCGGACTCGGAAGGCTCACGGGTCCCCGGTTCTACAGCCGAGACAGATCCCGTTGACTGCATGGACAAATCACTTTGCCGTGAAATGACTTCCAACTGCTGTGTCGCGGGTTTTGCTGTTGCGCCTTCAGTCTTGGTTTGCAGCGAACTGGGCGAAGCGGTGTAGCCGATGAAGATTGCCACAGCCAGGAGAAGTCCGGCGCCGGCAGGTAAGGCAATGCCATTCAGTGACGATCGTTTGGCAGTCTTTATTACGGACTTAGTGTGTGGCTGCAAAACCAACAAAGCGTGGTCATGAAGAAGGTCCTGGCCGTCCATGTCGCAGACGCTCTGGTGGTCTTCATAGATGAATTCGCACTGTGGACAACGTTTCATCGCGTCCCTCCTGGAGATCCGAATTTGAGTAGGGGCGCGATACCGCGGTTGGGTTGTGGGTGAGATCCGCAGAACAAGGATTACATAGATTGCCCGAAACCGACAACTGATTTTGTGAAGTAGGACAGGCATTCCTGCCTGTCTATGTTGAATTTCCGTTAAGTTGGGGTCATTCGAGACCGACAGACAGGAATGTCTGTCCTACTCGGGCGGGGCAGACTCGGAATCACCAGACTCAGCGGCGGCTTGATCGTCGGCGACCCATGAAACAAAGAGTCGGAGCCAGTTTTCGGCGGATTCGGCGATTTGCACGCCTACTCGCGCGGTTCCGTAAATTGCCGGTGCAATTCGAATGACCACTGCGGTCACTTCGATAGGTGCGCCGTCAGGACGGTGCGCACGCAGATATAAACGCTCGCCGCGGGTGACTCTTTGATTGAGATGGAAAAGTGCGCCGGAAGTGGAGATGTCGTCAGTCTCGGTGGGCTCGCTCCAGGCAGAGCCATCCTCGGCCCGCCCGGAAATGACGATAGGCAGACGCAACGCCATGCGTAACGCAAATCGTCGCTCTTCGTTATTGTTGGGAACGTTCATTCTTAAATAAATGTCCGTTGTTAATAGTCAGTTGTCAGTTGCATGAGCCGGCCACGATGCTACTGACTACTGACTACTGACTGCTTTGTTTCCTCGTTCCAGTTGTAAAAACCTTCACCGCTTTTCTTGCCGAGCTTTCCTTCCTTTACCATGCGCCGCAAAAGATCGGGCGGTCGAAACGTCTCTGAACCAAGCTCGTGATGGAGATACTCGGCAATATTGAGTCGAATGTCCAGACCTACATGATCAGTCAGCTTGAGCGGGCCCATCGGGTGGTTGTATCCCAGCTCCATTGCCGTATCAATGTCTTTCGCGGAAGCCACGCCCTGTTCGAGCATGCGCATCGCTTCGAGTCCCAGAGCTACGCCCAGGCGACTTGAAGCAAAGCCGGGTACATCCCGAACGACGATGGGTTCCTTTCGAAGTTTCCCACTAACTTCGCGAACGATCTCAACTGTTTCATCGCTGGTTGCTTTACCAACTACGATTTCAACCAGCCGCATTATGTGTACCGGGTTGAAAAAATGCATGCCCACAACGTTTGCCGGGCGTTCTGAGCCTTTTGCTATCTCGGTGATCGAAAGCGATGAAGTGTTTGTGGCAAAGATAAAATTCCGCTGAGAAAGAGCTTCTACGTCCCGGAGTAGTTGCTGCTTTATTTCCAGGCGTTCAGGCGCAGCTTCAATGATCAGATCGGCATTCGCGATTTCTTCTAAATGGGTAGTGCCTCGAATGTGTTGCAGAGTGGAGTCGCAGTCAGCCTCAGTAAGTTTCCCTAATTGAATTCCTTTAGTCAGGTTGCGCTCGATTGCTTCAATGCCGCGCGCGAGGGAATCGCGGTCTACGTCTCGAAGGATTACCGGGTAACCTGCAGCTGCAGACACCTGCGCAATTCCGTGGCCCATGGTGCCTGCGCCAATGACGCCAATCGTTTCAATCACTTGCGGAGCGAGTCCAGATTTCAATCGTTTGCCCAGGGTTTTACCAAGTAAGGCTGCTCAACTCTCAGGTTCGACTACTCTAGTAGCGCTAGTTATACTATGGCCTAACCGAAAAGGCTATACTTTCACACACTTTGTTCGCGATTTCAGCGTTCGAAAAAGAGACGGAGACTACAGTGAACCCCAAGCAAACACTCAATAGAGAGGTTGTAATCATCGGTTCCGGCCCAGCCGGATTGACCGCCGCAATTTATTCGGCGCGCGCCAACTTGAATCCACTCCTGATAGATGCGCCTCCCGACGCGGAGAAACAGACGACACCCGGCGGCCAACTTATGATCACGACGGATGTGGAAAACTATCCAGGATTCGCCGCGGGTATTCAGGGGCCGGATCTAATGGTTGAATTTCGCAAACAGGCGGAACGCTTCGGCACGGAGTTTCTCGAGGCTTGGATAACAGAGGTCGATCTCAGCGAACGTCCATTCTTACTCCAAACTGCGGATTACGAAATCAGCACGCAAACTTTGATTATTGCCACCGGAGCTTCAGCGAAGTGGCTCGGTATACCCGGCGAGGCCAAAGTGCCTAACGGATTTGGCGGTAATGGCGTCTCCGCCTGCGCCACATGTGACGGGCCCTTGCCTGGGTTTAGAAACAAAGAGCTGGTCGTTGTTGGCGGCGGCGACACCGCGATGGAAGAAGCTACATTTCTGACACGCTATGCGTCGAAGGTCTATGTCGTGCACCGACGCGACAAACTGCGCGCTTCAAAGATAATGCAGGAAAAGGCGCTCAAGAACTCGAAGATCGAGTTTCTCTGGAACACTGGACTTGAAGAGATTTTGGGAGAACCGGACAGTGGTGTTACCGGGGTGAGGCTTCGCAGTCTACAGACAAACGATAAACGCGTGTTGCCGTGCGCCGGTGTTTTCATAGCGATCGGCCACAAGCCCAACACAGATCTCTTTAAAGGGCAGCTGGACATGGATGAAGTTGGTTACATCAAGACTTCGGGAAAGTCGACTGCCACAAATGTACCCGGAGTTTTTGCCGCGGGCGACGTTCAGGACAATTGTTACCGCCAGGCGGTGACTGCCGCGGGCACCGGCTGCATGTCCGCGCTCGATTCGGAAAGATTTTTGGACCACCTACCGGTGTCAATGCCATCCGGAGATGAAGTGACGATTGAGGGAGAACACATCACGCCGGATCACAAGGTGATCATTGAACCCGATGGCACGATGGTGCCAAACGATACTGCATAGGCGTCGGCAGAAGACTGAAGGGCGTGAGCGCCTCCCTGGAGTGCGCCGCCACGCCACCCCAGCGCGGCTGCCGCGCAGGGGACCCCGGTTGTCGGCGCTTTGGCCGCGGCGGCCTGGCGCCGCTTCCGTTCATTACATGCACTTCGAAGATAGACGTTGAACCTGCGAGTTCATGCGGAAAGAAGTTGACCAAAGCGGCGCCGGGCCGCCGCACTGCTCCAAGGAGTAGCTTCTTCACAACAACACAATTGAATCGTCGCGCTGACGGCGGCGGGATGAAGGCAGAGGAGGCGCCTGGAGTGTCACAGGCTCAGGTTCGGATCGAACTACATTCTTAGGACAGGCCTCACAGTAAAACCCCAGATGCTTCTTTCGATCCTCACATTCGTTGCATTCCAGCGACTGCCCTAAAACCCTTAGAGCATCAACCAACGGCAGCAGCAGGCGGCCTCGTTCAGTGAGCGCATACTCGATGTGCGGAGGATTGCCGCCAAAGTCCGTCCGTTCAACCAGGCGATCCTTCTCCATGTCGCGCAGCCGGCCCACAAGTGTGCGACTGCTGATTGGGAAAAGTCCGGCATGCAGTTCCATTGTGCGCTTAGGACCTGACGCGAGATCGCGTGCGACAAGCAGTGACCATTTGTCGCCAATCATTTGTAGTGCACCGGCGACCGGACAACCATCAATTTTGCGTCGTCGCACTAATTTACACTCCGTAAGAGATGTTCAGTAACAGGTGTTCAGAGTGCAGCCTTCAGGCTGATGGTTGCGCTACCTCAGGGCCAGCTAAAGCTTGTACTCTGAACTACAGGCCTGAAGTTTAGAGTTCAACCTTCAGGTTGCGTCTTTCGTAACATTACTTCACTACTGTGATTTCGCGGGTCGTTGTATTGAATCCGCCATTCTCGACCGGCCGCTGGTCCTTGTCGAGCAACTCGAGACGGACGACATGTTTGCCGTTGGTCCAACCTGAAAACCATATCGGCTCCCATTTGTCGATATATCTGGGATCGTCGTCGTCAATAATATAACGAATGCGATACTCGCCGCCATCGTCTTTCAGTTTCGCATTAGTTAACCAAAAATCGATCATGATTTCATCGACATCAGCTCCCTTATACTCGCCTTTTGGACGACTGTACGTGAGCAGAGGCTTTGCAGGATCAACCTCACCGGCGGTGCTTGGCGCGACATCTTTGCCTTCGCGCGTACTGGGCGATGGCGAAGCATTGGCTACAACCTGGCCGGTGTTTGTAGTAGTTGGCTTGTTTGGATCACCGCCGCCTTTAACGGTGAACGTTACCATTTGAAAGGCGCCGTCGTTCTTGTAGCTCTCGTGCCAGGGTCGAGACGGGAAGACACGCAGAGTGTGCTTACCTTCAGTTACATTCCGAAGCTCAAACGGCTGGTCCAACTCGTAGTATGCTTCGTAAGGCTGATTATCCAGAATGACGTGCACGTGGTTGCCGCTATTTGTAGCCGGGTCTTTGTGCGGCCTGTAACCCTTTAGATCGCCGCTCAGGTTCAAACGGACCGCCACGACCGATCCGTTAATAACAGAGTTGTTTGCCGGCGAGACGATTTTCACAACGGGCTTCCCTTGATCCTGCTCACCTCGCTGCTTCATAAGATCGAGAATTTTTTGCGGTCTCGGCGCCACTTGTAACACCTGTCGTGGCGGCGGCGTCACCGTGGTCACCGCTGTAGTTTGGTTCTGGTTATCACCCGAACAAGCTGCCAAAACCAAGAGCGCAAGGGTGTTGATGATTAGAATTGAGTGCCACTTCGTAAACTTCTGCATGGGTTCCTCCCTTTGTCCTTTATGGTCCAGTCAGGCTACTCGAAGGGTATGGCGAATGTTAAGCAATATTGCTTCGAAAGGGTTGAACTGGACCATCAACTGGCGTATAGAGTACAAGCTTTAGCTTTCATCGTGCTGATGAGGCCGGCTCCGTGGTTACGAAGGACACAACCTGAAGGTTGAACTCTGAGCACCTGTTCGTTGAGTTGAATAAGATTTAGGAGAATCTTATGACACGAAAAACTTCGCGGTTGAGTTTTGCAATCCTGGTACTCTCGACTTCAATTGCCCTCCTCATCGGTTGTCAGAAGCAACAGCAGCCAGCTGGGTTTCAACCGGAGATTTTGCCGCTGCCACCGCAATTGACGACGTACGAACCGATGCTCATCCCGCCTGACAATCCCATGACGCCTGAGAAGGTGGCGCTGGGCAGACAGTTGTTTTTCGATGAACGATTAAGCGGCGACGGTTCAAGGTCGTGTTATTCGTGTCATGTCTGCGAGAAGGGTCTAACTGACGGTCTCGCGAAATCAGTCGGAGCTTTCAATAAACAATTGCCGCGCAGCAGTCCGACGCTCTGGAACATTGGTTACCACAAAGAGTTTTACTGGGACGGTCGCAGTCCATCGCTCGAAAAGCAGGCAATGGCGGCGTGGACGGGGGCAAACATGGGCGCGAAGGCTGACGAGATTGCCACCAGGCTTAACAGTCTTCAGGGGTATCGCGCGCAGTTTCAGAAGGTCTTCGGCGCTGATGCCACCCCTGACAATATTGTGAAAGCGATAGCCGCGTTCGAGCGGACCATTATCAGCGGCGATACAGCATGGGACCGGTACCGGGCGGGAAACCAATCCGCGCTCAACGCCAGTGCGACACGCGGCTGGAATATCTTCCAGGCGATCAAATGCACTAACTGTCACGACGGCGTTTTACTAACAGACCAGCAGTATCACAACGTGGGAATCGGCATGGACCAGAAGGAACCGGATGCCGGCCGTTTCAAAGTGACAAACAAGCCGGAGGATACGGGAGCATTCAAGACCCCAACGCTGCGCGACATCGCTGAATCAGCGCCTTATTTCCACGATGGCAGCGCGGCGACACTGGAAGATGCAGTCGACATTATGCTGGGCGGCGGTAAACAGAATCCCTACCTCGATAAGAAGAATTTGGAGAAAAGAAACATTCTTCCGGATCAACGGGAGGATCTACTTAACTTCTTGAGAGCGCTGGACGTGGATTGTGGCTTGAGGAAACCAGCGTTACCGCAGAATTAGGCCGATGGCAGAAGGCAGAAACCAATTTTCCATATATCATTTTCTGCTCACTGCTCACTGCTCACTGCTCACTGCTTACTGCTTACTAATAACGCACGCCAGCCGCTCTTCGCGCAGCGTTATGAATCCAAGCTTTTCGTAAAAACGTCGGGCCTCAGGATTGTCAACATGCACCGCAACATCGATCCGCGCAACTAATTCTTTTCTAAGTTGTTCTTTCAGTTGCTCCATTAGAGCAGTGCCGATTCCTTTGCCCTGGCGGTCGGCCTTAACTGACACATCGTCAAGCTTAGCCACAACTTCGCCCATCGAGGTTGAGATTGCATAACTGATTACACAGATTCCGGCCACACCATCGTCGTCATAAGCCATCCAAATAAACCCCAACTCGGGTCGCTCGAGAAACAGATCGAGTGCGTCGTTGAGTCCCTGGAATCCCCGGTCACCGTAGGCTTTGCTACTGGCAAGGTAGTGTTCGTCCTCGGCGAGAAAAGCCTGGAGCATGCCGTAAGCATCAGTAACATCGGCGGCAGTCATCTTGCGGCAGGTAATCAAGGAAACTCCTTTCAAAACAACCTAATAATAACTTTACCTGACGGAGCGCGGTAGTCCGATACCTTTTGAGCTTGGTGCTTTGTACTTTGTGCTTCCTAGCTCGATTCCCAAAGCTCAAAGGACAAAGCTCAAAGAACCAAGTTCAAAAAATGACATCCGGCGCTACCGCGCTTCTTTCATTTCGCTATCTGCGCGTCGCAGACGAGCAAAGCTACTCGGTTCTGAACGCAGGTTTTATCATGCCATACAACTTTGACGATGCTATAATGCGCCTTCCCCATTCCTGGCTAGATTACCGTAACTAATTCAATCCTTCGAAACGTAGGTGCAAAACTATGAAGAAAATCCTCCTGTCTGCATTCACCCTTATCCTCGCGGCTTCGTCGTTCGCGTTTGGACGTGAGGCACGCCTCGTACGTTATCCGCATTATCACAACGGCCGCATTGTTTTCAGCTACCTGGGAGACGTCTGGACCGCCGATGAAAACGGCCAAAACATCCAGCGGCTGACCGTGAACCGCGCACGAGATGTCTACGCGCGCTTTTCGCCGGATGGTAAATGGATTGCTTTCTCCAGCGACCGCAACGGCAATCTCGATGTTTTCATTATTCCTTCGGGAGGCGGAGCGGCCAAACAGTTAACCGCCCATTCCTCCGACGACACAGTGCTCGGCTGGGCGCCCGACTCGCGGGCGGTCTTGTTCAGCAGCAATCGCGGAGAGGATTTTACGGCGCAGCTTTACCTGGTGAGCGCGGGAGGCGGGATGCCGTGGAAGGCGGGCACGGACATGGGCGTGCAAGCTTCCTTTTCACCCGATGGCAAGCGGCTGGCCTATAACCCGAAATCACAGGCTTACTGGCGCAAGTTCTATCGCGGTTCGAACCAGAGCGACGTGGTCGTAATGGACGTTGCGTCGAAAAAGTTTTCGCAGTTAACAGATTTTGATGGGCACGATTCATGGCCCATGTGGGGCCAGGATGGCTTCATCTATTTTGTCAGCGATCGCGATGGCAACGGCCTGACGAATATCTGGCGCGTGTCTGACAGTGGCGGCAAGGAGGAACGCGTCACTTCCTTCAAGAGTGGCGACGTGCGTTGGCCTTCGATTGGCGCCGATGGACGCGTGATAGTTTTCGAACACGACTTCGGCATCTGGAAACTCGACGTAGCCGGTAAAAAAGCCACGCCGATCAAACTAGACATAGCAGCTGAGACTCAGGAGAACCTGACGGAGATGATGTCGTTCAGCTCGCAAGCCGACGACTACGATCTTGCTCCTTCCGCGCGCCGAATTGTTTTCTCAATCCACGGAGAAATTTTCACCTCGCCGGTTGAGGAAGGCGACATCAAACAACTGACCGAGACTGCCGCGCGCGACCGCTTCGTCACCTTTTCGCCAGACGGAAAAAGCATCGCATTTGTTTCCGATCAAAGCGGAAGAGAAGAGATTTATGTCATTGCGGCCGACGGCGCGGGCCAGGCGGAAAAGCTCACCGACCTAGACGCATTGAAAGGCGGTTACAACTGGTCGCCGGATTCCAAAGAGATCGCGTTTACGGCTTCAGACGACAAGCTGCGCAAGCTGACAGTGGCTACCAAGCAGATCGCCGTTCTGGATTCGTCGCGATACGGCGGGTTCGGATCTCCGGTTTGGTCGCCTGACGGCAAATGGATCGCTTATTCAAAGCCTGATGCTTCGCGCACGACCGACATCTATCTCGTTGCATCATCAGGAACCGAGCCTCACAAAGTAACCTTTGACTCAAACAGCGAGACGGGTCCGGTGTTTGGTCCTGATGGACGCAAACTTTTCTTTCAACGTATTGAAGGCGGCACGGGAGCGGCACCGACGTCAGTGCAGATCTATTCAGTAGTGCTGGAACGTCTCGAACGCGATCCCGACGATCCTGAGGAGCGTGCGGAAACAGAAGCCGCCCCGAGGCGTGAGGGTGGTGAAGGTGGAGAAGGCGCAGACGCCGCAGCCGGCGCACGTCGTGTACCACCAGCGGAACGCCGGGCTCCGCCGCGCGAAATAAAGATTGATTGGGCCGGGTTGAAACGACGAACGCGTCAGATCACCCGAATGCCTTTTGCAATTCCCAACTACACAGTGGCTCCCGATAGCCGCACGCTGGTTTTTGTCACCACTGAACCAGCCGGCCCCACAACCATTCCCGTGATTTACTCGATTCAGGACGACGGTAGGCGGCTGACGCGGCTCGCGTCTGGCCTGCCGCCTACGGAAGACGGAGACGGACCGGGTGGCGGCTTCGGAGGTTTTGGAGGCGGCATTGCCGAACTGAACATCTCGCGCGACGGCCGCACGCTTTTCTTCCGAGAACGTGACGGTGTTTACTCGATCTCACTTCCGCCTTCCCTGCCGCCGGGCGCACCGGCAAGTGCCGGCCGTGCCGGCGCCGGCGCAGGTGGCGACAGCGCCCGACGCAAGCTTTCATTCAATGTGCGAGTGCGTGTGGATCGTCCGTCCGAATGGGCTGAGATGTTTGACGACGGCTGGCGCACCATGAAATACCGCTTCTACGATCCCAAGATGCATGGTTTTGATTGGGACGCCGCGCGGGCCAAGTATCGCCCGCTGGTGGACTACGTCGGCGATCGACAGGAGCTGCTCAACATCCTGAACGAGATGATCGGGGAGCTCAACGCTTCGCACACCGGGACGGCGCCGCCGCCGCGTGGCCGCGACAGCGCCGGTGTTTCCACGGCCCATCTGGGAATCGAGTTGGAACCCGACACCAGCGCGGGACGTTATCGCGTGACTCACATTTATGAGAATGGACCAGCCGACAAGGATTGGGTCAAGGTCAAAGTTGGCGACTACCTGCTTGCCATTAACGGCAAACCTGTTAAAGCCGGCGACGAATACTGGCAACTCCTTAATAACCGGCTCAACCGCAAGATTGAAGTCCAGTTAAACAGCAAGCCTTCGGAAGACGGCGCCTGGCGAACACGCATTGAAGCGATCACGACCAACGCTTACGGCCAGCTGCGTTATGAACGTTGGGTGAGCGAGCGGCGGAAGAAGGTAGACCAGCTTTCGGGTGGCCGCATTGGCTATCTCCACATCCAGGCCATGAACCAGCCTTCGTTGCGCAAGTTTGAAAAGGAAATTCGCGAATTTCGCAACAAGGAAGCGCTGGTAATCGATCAGCGCTGGAACGGCGGCGGCAACATCGAACAGGAGCTGCTCGCGATCCTGGTCCAACGCCAGTATCAGGTGTGGCAGCCAAGAGGCACGGAGCCGATGGGTCGCCCGTTTGCCGCCTTCTTTGGGCCAAAGGTAGTACTGCAAAACTGGCGGTCCGCTTCAAACGCTGAGATGTTTCCCGCGGGCTTCCGTGCGCTCGGTTTGGGCAAAGTCATCGGCACCCCAACCATGGGTGCAGTTATCGGCACCGGAAGTTATACGCTGATGGACGGCTCGACTGTGCGTACGCCGGGCGTGGGTGTCTTCCTCGCTGATCCGAAACGCACCAACATGGAAAATAATGGGGTGCAGCCTGATCTGCTGGTCGACAACTCGCCGGAAGACAATCTGGCGGGACGTGACCGTCAACTCGAGGCTGCCGTGGAAGAGCTAATGAAACAACTGCAGGGACCACGGAAGAATTTGGCCAGCGGCCAGTAGCGTTGGCGGGCATCTTCAAAACCAGGGCGTCTTCGAGAAATCGAAGGCGCCTTTTTCATAGTCTGCCCCGCGCGTTACGCGGAGCGATCTCATTAGCACCGTGGCTTCAGCCCGGTGGACAACGTCATGTCTAGATTCCTCGAAACCGTTTCGAATGTTTGAGTTGCCTGGGAACAAAAACCGTTCAAAACGGTTCTATAACTTAGTTACCATTCTAACCACCGGGCTAAAGCCACGGTGCTAATGAAATCGCTCCGCGTCGTACCCGGCATGATGGATTTCCGCAAGTTACTTCGTTGCCTAGCGTTCTCTTATAGCCGGGACAACGACGGCTCTGTACACCGGCATCAGTTGAGTAAAGGAATTATTAGTCCACCATCAAAGGCAACAACCCAATGACCCTCAAGCGCGCCATTTCTCTCTTTCTGATCTGGATCACGGTGATCTCCCTCCTCCCATTAACGGCGGCGCCCGGAGTACGCGCGCAAGATCCGGCCGCAACAACTGATGAAGCAGATGGCTTGCGATTTCGCTTAAGCGAAGGAAGCGAGAAGGTTGAGACCGCCACGCTAAACCCGGTTGTGAGGGCTGAGGCTTTGTCCGAAGTGGACACAGAAAAACTTCTGGCGCGTTTGCCTAAGCTTCAAACTGAACCAGGCGACGAAGTTGGTTTCAGATTACGCGAGAACTCATTGCCTCCACCGCGCGCAGGCCAAACGATCGCTGCCGCTTTCGCGCCGACGTCAACCGGCCCGACTCCTCCCGCGTATAGCAACGTGCCGCTCGAAGTCACACGGTCAATGCCGGAAGGCGAGGTGGCGTTAGCTCCAATACTTAGTATTACGTTTTCGCAGCCGATGGTCGCGGTTTCTTCGCAAGAGGAAGCTGCTCTGCATGTGCCAGTCACGCTTTCGCCACAGCCCGGTGGCAAATGGCGTTGGCTTGGCACGCAGACCTTGCTGTTTCAACCAGACGCCGAGGGCGGCAGGCTGCCAATGGCAACCAATTACACAGTCAAGATTCCTGCGGGCACGAAATCTGCGCTTGGCAATACGCTTCGTGAGACTAAAACTTCCACTTTCGCCACGCCTCCACCGACCTTGAAAAGATCCTATCCGGAAGGCGAAAGCAAACCGCGCGATGCCCTGATGTTCCTGGAATTTGATCAGCGCATTAATGCCGCCCGCGTACTCGAACTTCTGAAGACTCAACCTGCAACGCGGCTTCGTCTGGCAACGAGGGAGGAGATCGCCGCGGACACTTCGGTTAGCGATTTAGTTAAGCAGGCGCAGGAAGGACGCTGGCTGGTTGTGCGCGCCGTCGACTCAAGCGGCGAAACGAAAGACGCGCTTCCGTCTAACACGGCCATCAGGATTGTAATTCCGCCCGGGACACCTTCGGCCGAAGGTCCCCGCACCACGGTCACCACACAGAGCTTTACTTTTAAAACCTATGGACCACTGCGAGTTACCAGTGCGGAATGCGGATATCAAAAGCGCTGCACGCCTTTCGATAACTTTATTCTCAGCCTTAGCAATCAACTCGACGCTAAAAATTTCGAGTCAGGCCAGATCAAAATCACACCCGAGATACCTGACGCAAAAATCAGCCTGTCGTACAACGGGATTGTCATCGCAGGTTTTAAGCGCAGCAACACAACCTACACCGTCACTGTCGATCGCAATATTAAAGATGTGTTTGGCCAGACGCTGACAGGCGTCAACCAGTTTACTTTTAGAGTAACCACCGGTGATCGCAGACTCTTCTCGACGGGCGCCGGCTTGGTTGTGTTAGATCCAGCCGGGCGCCGGGCTTACTCGGTTTACAGCGTTAACTACGCCCAGATCAGAGTCTCTCTCTACAAGGTCACTCCCGACGACTGGCACCAGTTTCGACGCTATCAGGGCGCCCGTTATAACAATCCCAGGCAACTTCAAACCCCACCAGGCCGGCTTGCCTTAGACAAGGTTGTCGACATTACGAGCGAGCCCGATCAACTAACTGAAACCGCAATCGATCTTTCGTCGGTCCTTGACGAAGGCTATGGCCATGTTTTTGTAAAGGTCGAGCCGGTCGAGCCTCCCGAAGTGCCAGTCAACGTTTATGCGCGGGCTCAGAATGTTGCGGAAGCCTGGATTGAGTCAACCGAGATCGGACTGGACGCTTTCGCAGATCGCAGGGAATTGATTGTTTGGACAAATTCACTCAAGGACGGTGGTCCACTTGCCGGTGTCGAAGTGAAGGTGCTCCCGGATGACCTTGCCGGTGTTACCGCGGTCGACGGTTTGGCACGTCTCGCCTTCACCACATCGCCACTTAAAGGGCAAACGCCGTCGCTACTCATCGCGCGTCGAGGCAAAGACGTGGCGATTCTGCCGCAGGTTGACCCATCAAACTATTATTACTCCCCCGACAACGAGAGCCGATCCTGGCGGCGCGACGACGGTCAAACATCTTTGAGCTGGTATGTATTTGACGACCGCAAACTTTACCGGCCCGGCGAAGAAGTGAACATCAAGGGCTGGGTCCGATTGATCAATCATACTCCGACGGGCGATACCGAGATGTACAAGGCGGAGCCCGGGGAAACCCTTAACTATGTTTTAAAAGATTCGCAGGATAACGAAATCACGAAGGGCACGACAAAGTTAAATGCACTCGCCGGATTCAATCTTAAGCTGGCCCTGCCGGCCACAATGAACCTGGGTGGTGCAAACATCGAATTGAGACTCGGTGACGACAGCGTTGACTACACACACAACTTCCAGGTCCAGGAATTTCGTCGCCCGGAGTTTGAGATCACCACGCGAGCTTCCGAGGCCCCGCACTTTGTTGGCGATTTTGCGACTGTGACTACGACGGCTGCTTATTACGCCGGCGGAGGTCTTGCAGCCACTGACGTCAACTGGACCGTCAATTCCAAGCCGACCAATTACACACCGCCAAATCGTGAGGACTACGTTTTCGGAAAGTTTTCCCCCTGGTGGCACGACAATGTTGATAACGAGCAATCGCGCGAGCAATCGTTTAAAGGCCGCACCGACGCCGAGGGCAAGCACACGCTGAGAATAGATTTCGACGGCGTGAAACCAGCGCGCCCATCGAGCGTAACGGCAGAGGCGCGGGTGCAGGATGTTAATCGCCAAACACTCGCTGGCGCTGCGACGTTGCTGGTCCACCCTGCTGACGTTTATGTCGGTTTGAAATCAGCGCGCACTTTTGTGCAAAAGGGCGAAGGGTTCGATATTAAAACAATCGTCACTGATCTCGACGGCAAGGCACTGGCCGGTCGCGACGTAAGTTTGCGGCTATTACGCCTCGACTATGTCTATGAGAAGGGTACATGGAAAACCGCGGAGCGAGACGTTCAGGAATCGACTGTGAAGAGCGGCACCGACGCAGTCAGTGCGCGGTTTCAAGCTAAGGAAGGTGGAATGTATCGCTTGACGGCGCGGGTGCGAGACGATCGCGAACGTTTGAACGAGAGTGAATTGTCGCTTTGGGTCGCCGGAGGAAAGCTACCCCCTCGACGTGAAGTTGCCCAGGAAGAAGTCCAGCTCATTCCCGATCGCAAAAATTACGCTGGTGGTGAGGTGGCGGAGATCCTTGTGCAGTCGCCGTTTGCTCCCGCCGAGGGCGTGGTTACGATCCGTCGCTCGGGCCTCTTGCGCACCGAGCGTTTCACCATGAACGAGAGCTCCTACACGCTGCGTCTACCTCTGGTCGAAGCCATGACACCAAATGTTCACGTTCAGGTCGATCTGGTGGGCGCCGCAGCGCGTGTCGATGATCAGGGAAACGCCTTACCGGGGTTGCCTAAACGGCCCGCCTTTGCGTCGGGCGAAATCAAGTTGGATATCCCGCCGGCTACCCGTCGGCTGAGCGTCACGGCTACGCCGAGAGAAAAGGTGCTCGAGCCCGGCGCGGAAACGTTTGTCGATATAGAAGTAAAAGATGCACAAGGCCGGAGCATGGCAGGGACTGACACGGCGGTTGTCGTTGTTGACGAAGCAGTTCTGGCGTTGACCAACTATCAGCTCGAGGATCCTTTACGTCGTTTCTACCAGGAGCGCAGTGAGAACGTAAATGACCATCACCTGCGCACGAGATTGAAGTTGGCGGATCCGGAAGAAGTGAAGCAGCGAATTGGGGAGGCCATTGAAGAGCGGCAAATTCAGAACCTTCCCATGAATGCCCGGAAGTTCGATGATCTTCAAGCCCTCGCACCTTCAGCGAAATTCATGTCTGCCGACACGGAAACAGTTAGCGTCATGGGCCAGCCGGAAACAGAAATATCTGTGCGGCACAATTTCAACGCGCTTGCCGTATTCGCGGCTTCATTGCCTACAGACGCGCGTGGCCATGCGCGTGTGAAAGTAAAGCTTCCCGACAACCTGACTCGGTATCGTGTAATGGCCGTCTCCGTGTCTGGTGGGAAACTCGCCGGTTTAGGAGAATCTGCCATCACTGCACGTAAACAACTTATGGCCAGGCCGTCCGCTCCGCGTTTCCTCAACTATGGAGACACCGCTGAACTGCCAATCGTCCTGCAGAATCAAACGGACCAGGCGATGGCCATCAACGTCGCTGTGCGCGCGTCTAATGCGCAACTAACGGAAGGCGCGGGTCGCCGCGTGACAGTGCCGGCAAACGACCGCGTTGAGGTGCGTTTTCCAATAGCCGCAGTCAGGCCGGGTACTGCGCGTTTCCAGATCGCTGCGAGTTCGGGCTTAAACGCAGACGCCGCTGAAGTCTCGCTTCCTGTTTACACGCCGGCCACGACGGAAGCGTTCGCCACCTATGGCGTAATTGATAACGGAAGCATTGCTCAACCTGTGAAGGCTCCGGCTGATGTCGTCAAGGCTTTTGGTGGGTTGGAAATCACGACGGCGTCAACGCAACTGCAAGAACTCACCGACGCAGTCATCTATCTTTACAACTATCCATTTGGCTGCGCCGAGCAAATAGCGTCGCGCGTAATTGGTATTGCCGCGCTCCGGGACGTGCTGGCGGCTTTCAAGGCGAAAGATCTGCCGTCGCCGGAGGCAATGCGCGCACAGGTGGCTGCCGATCTCAAGATACTGAAAGGTCTACAAAACGGCGATGGCGGGTTTGGCTTCTGGCGCCAGGGTGATCAGTCTTTCCCATACGTCTCCGTTCACGTGGCCCATGCCCTCGTGCGCGCGCAAAGCAAAGATTTCGCCGTGTCGCCGGATATGATTTCGAATTCTCGCGACTATCTGACTCGAATCGATGAGAAGATTCCGGCCACTTACAGCGTGGAATCCCGGCGCGCAATTCAGTCGTATGCGCTGTATGTACGTTTCTTGATGAAGGATCGCGACGCGGCCAGAGCGCGCAAGCTCCTGGCGGATGCAGGTGGTGTTGAGAAATTTTCGCTCGAATCGCTTGGCTGGCTCCTGCCGGTGTTATCCGGCGATGCGGCGTCGGCAAAGGAGGTTGAAATGATTCGGCGGCACGTAAACAATCGTGTCATCGAAACGGCGGGCGCCGCACACTTCGCCGATTCCTACAGCGACGGGGCCTACACGATTCTTCATTCTAACCGCCGCGCGGACGGAGTTCTTCTGGAAGCGCTCATCGGTGACCAGCCGCAGAGCACGATAATTCCCAAGCTGGTGCGCGGTCTGCTCTCCGGTCGCAACCGCGGCCGGTGGAATAACACGCAGGAGAACGTTTTCATTCTGCTGGCGCTGGATCGTTACTTCAACACGTATGAAGGCGCCACGCCTGCTTTCGTGGCGCGCGTTTGGCTCGGCAACGGTTATGCGGGAGAACAGGTTTTCAAAGGCCGTTCGATCGATCGCCAACAACTGAATCTTCCAATGCCGTTTCTAGTGGAACGTACGGCCGCGGCGCCGGCAAATTTGACTATCGCAAAGGAAGGCGCGGGGCGGCTCTACTTCCGCATCGGAACGAAATACGCGCCCGCGAATCTAAAACTCGCGGCGGCCGATTACGGTTTTGTAGTTGAGCGTAAATACGAAGCGATTGATGACCCGGCGGATGTGCGTGTCGATCCTGATGGGACGTGGTCAATCAGGGCCGGGGCGCGCGTGCGCGTGCGACTTGCAATCTCGAATCCGGCGCGGCGTTATCACGTGGCCCTTGTCGATCCGCTACCGGCGGGGCTTGAAGTTTTGAATCCTGAACTGGCGACAACGGAAAGACTCCCGCAAGATTCTACGGAGTCGGGTATCAATCGGCGTGCAGGTGGCATTTACGACTATTATTCCTACTGGCGCGGAACCTGGTATGAACATCAGAATATGAGGGATGAACGGGTTGAAGCGTTTGCATCACTGCTATGGGAGGGTGTCCATGAGTACACCTACTTTGCGCGGGCGACGACACCGGGACTATTCGTCGTTCCGCCCACAAAAGCCGAGGAGATGTATTCACCTGAAACGTTTGGACGGGGCAAGAGCGACCGCGTACGCGTGAGGTAGGACCATCAAGTGTCCGACACACTTCAGTTTGTGGCTGTCTTGCCTGAGGGAATGTTGAAATTCAACTACGCCCAATCCCACACACGACAAACTGAAGTGTGTCGGACATGGCCAGCTCACTGTGCCGCTACTAGCTTGAAATCTTTCGGTACAAACTCCATCGACACTGCGACGCCGTTGGTTTTCGCTCGCGCGTTAGTCTCGGGCAGGTAGACCACAACGACACTGTTTTCCGGTTTGCGTGGGCCACACGTGATCTCGTTGCCTGCCTCGGGGCTGAAACTTGTGATGTCGATGTGCTCGAAGCTTTTCGCGGTCAATTTGAGCAGCGCATCGCCAACCTTTACGGTAAACATGATGCCTTTTGCATCGCAATCGATTCGCACTAGCAGTCCCTGAATTTGCGTTTCGCCCGCCGCCGGTTTCCTCAGCGCTTCTCGAAGATATACGGAAGGATCGGTATTGACCTTTACGTCAGGCTGGTTATCCGAATTAATTGGATCTCGCAAAGGGTTGTCAGTCTTACCCGGCTCTCGCAAAGTTGGTCTACTGCCCGGATCGTCCCTCGATTCCCGATAGCGCGCCAACTGCTCTTCCCTTGTCGCCATCTGTGCCAGTAGATACTGAGCACGTTGCCTCAACTCGGCATCGCTGTTGTTCTCGCTGAGCTTCTGCAAGAGCTCGCGCGCGGCTTTGTAGTCCTCCTTGCCCATGTACACCTGGGCCAGCATGAAGACGAGATCGTTTCGTCCCGGAGAAGTGGTCAGAGCGCGCTTGAGCATTTGGACCGATTCATCGAGATTGCTACGGGAAACCAAATTTACGAAGGCCAGAAGGCTATATGACTCTGGAAAGTCAGGCCGCAACTGAATTGCTTTCGTTAGATGTTCGCGGATTCTTTCCACATTCTGTGGCGAGAACCTGGTCACGGTTTCAGTATTACCAGAGCCTTCGCGGCTAAGAGCAAATGCGTAGTAGTAATGAATTAAGTAGTTCTGGCTGTTTGCCGCTACGGCTTTTTCCAAACTCTGGCGTGCTTCCGCGGCCTTACCCTCGCGCACACGAAGCATTCCCATGGAGGCGTGGGCCATTGCCAGATTAGGATCCAGCTCCAACGCCTTTTTCAGATAGCCTTCAGCGTGGGCCGCGTTGCCGTGTAACAGCAGGTCGCCGAGATATGCCTGGGCTTCCGCTTCGGAGAGGGGCGCCGACTGCATCTCTTTATCGAAATTAACTTTCTCAGTGAAGTGGCCCGACATGATGGGATAGCGATCGTTTCTGATGTAGTCGCGCAGCTCCTTCTCTAACTGCTCGAAAGTCATTTCAAAGGCTTGCTGAAATGCCTTTTCCACGGGGACATTGGCGGAGAGCGAATCGAGAAACTTCCCCATTTGACCAACGCGTTGCTGACCTTTTCCCAGAATCAGGAGATGCATCAGGGCCCACGACTGGGCGTAGAAGACGCTTTGTTTGTCTTTCTCGTTGTAATAAGGAGACTGATGGTCTACCTGGAAAAGTGTCCGGAGGGGCAGCATCTTTTTCTCGCGAAGCAAATAGACATGACTGCCAATTGGTTTGCCAAGCACGAACTTCTGATCGTCAGTCACGCTTACGGTGCTGTAATACTCGGCCAGGCCCTCATTGAACCACGTCGGCACATTTCCACTATTGTTGTTCACAAGTAGATGTGTGTATTCGTGAAAGATGACTGTAAAAGGATCCTGCTCACCTCTGACCTCGGTTGTCAGTGTGATGTAGTTGACGTCCTGACCCGGTTGAAAATAACCGGCAAGGTTCGGACTCGGTTTAAAAGGCCCGTAGGATTTGTCGCTCTTGAATACAACCACTGTGGTTGGAACTGGCGCAGTGAAATTCGCCTTAGTAAAGAGCCGTGAGAAGACCTCACGAAATTGCTCCAGGCGCGTGCCGACCTGTCGTATCTCTTTCTCACTGGCATTTCCAATGAGGAAGAAATTCTTCGAGCGCACGCTGACCCACTTGTCCTTGGCCCAAACGCTGGTTTGAGCGGGCACAAACGTCAGAAAACAGAGGATGATTGCGAGGAAAACAGCTGATCGCTTCATATTACTTATTCCGTTGGCTAAGGGTTCGGGATTACCGGTAACGCGCAGACATTTGAGGGGTACGGACCTCTAAAAGCTGGGATGAGAACGGCGCAAATCGAAGCTGGAATATACAGGCGGGCCCAGGGAGTGTCAATTTCCAGGCTCTTGCGCCATAACGGCTTCCGGCCCCTATTGATCGGGATTCAACTTGAAGTCACTCGGCACAAATTCGATCGATTTCATGACGCCTGCGATTTGTGTGAGCAGCTCAGCCGGACGCACGTAAGTTACCACCACATTGTTTCCTGCCATTCGCGGTCCACAAGTAATTTCACGGCCGGCGTCAGCGCTGAAGCTTCTGAAATTCAAGTTCTTAAATCCCATGGTCCTTAAACTCATCACGCGTTCGCCAACTCTCACCAGCAGCATGAAACCTTTTTCGTCGCAGTCGATACGAACGAGCGTCCCCTGGATCTGCATCTCGCCGTTTTGCGGCTTTCGTAGTGCGGCGCGCAAGTAAATCGAGGGGTCAATATCCTGGACGGCTTCGGGGTTAGTAGCCTGGTCATTTTGCGTCGCGACGCTGCCAGCCTCGCCGCTTCCAACCTCTTTTCCTTCCCGAATGCGAGTCAATATCTCCTCGACGGATGTAATTTGGCGCAGCATGGCATCAACCCGACCGCGTATCTGAACATCGCTATTGTTTTGTTTGACTTTTTTAAGGGCCTGACGCGCGGCGTCGTAGTCTTCCTGGCGCATGTGAACCTGCGCCAGCGTCAGTAGCAGATCGTTTCTTCCCGGCGAGATGGCGAGTGATTCGTGGAGTATTTTTGCCGCCTCGTCAAGCTGCCTTCCCGAGGCCAGGTTTATGAAGGCCATTAGATTGTAGGATTCGCGGAAATCCGGTTTGAGCTCAATTGCCTTCTTTAGCTCATCGCGCATTTTGGCAATCGTCTCAGAAGTGAATCCCAGGACCATGTCTCGGTCCGCGATGCCTGGTCGACTGAGAACGAATGCGTAGTAGTAGTGAAGCAAATAATTCTCAGGGTCCGCTGTTACTGCTTGTTCCATCCGTGCTCGCGCTTCCTGTGATTTACCCTGGCGTGCTCTTAGAAGCGCCAGCGAGGCATGGGCCATCGCAAGATTAGGATCGAGTACCAGCGCACTCTGTATGTAGTGTTCAGCCTCAATACGATCGCCTTGCAACATCAGGTCGCCGAGATAAGCCTGCGCTTCGGCCTGACTGAGCCGAGCTGTCTTTATGCCAACGTCAAAACCGAGCTTACTTTCAAACACACCGGAGACGGTGGGATAGCGATCTCGCCGGACATACACGCGCAATTCGTTTTCCATGTTTTCGAAGCTCATGGCGAAGCTTTGTTGAAACGCCTGCTCCATCGGCACGTTGGCGGCCATCAGGTCCACAAATTTGCCGAGCTGGGTTTTTAAGTGGCCCTCGTTGCCGGCAATCAAGTAATGCATCAGGGCCCACGACTGCGCATAGAAGACGCTCTGCTTGTCCGATTCGTTGTAGTAGGGAGATTGGCGGTCGACCTGAAAGAGCTGTTTCAATGGGAGCATCTGATTCTGGCGAAGTTGGGAAACGTGTGTAGCGATTGGCTTTCCCAACACGACCTGCAGGTCACCGCTGATGTCGAGCGTGCTGTAATACTCGGCAAGCCCTTCATCAAACCAGAGAGGCATATCCGCATTGATGCTGTTGAGAAGCAGGTGAGTGTACTCGTGAAAGACAACGTTATACGGGTTTTGGTCGCCCCGAACTTCTGTGGTGAGAGTGATGTAATTGATGTGAGGATTCCACTGAAAATAGCCCGCAGTGTTTGGCTTAGCTTTGAATGGCCGGTACGACTCGTGATTCTTGAAAATGATCACCGTCGTTGGTGTGTGAGAATCGAAAATGGCTTTGCCAAACAGACGAGCTATAGCCGCCCGAAACTGTTCGAGCCGTATACCGACCTGGCGAATCTGTTTCTCGGTCGCATTTCCAACCAAGAGAAAGTTCCTGGTGCGCACACTCACCCAATCGTCTTTAGCGACGACGGGCGCAGGAATAACTGCTGACAGAAACAGGAGAAATGCGAGAGAAAGAGTTACTCGCTTCATGGCAGATAGGGCAGCGCACGGGCTCAGCCGTTAATCAAGGGCTAAAAATCGAAGAGTCAGACAGGCGAAAAACGTATTCGGTGGTTACCCACTGCGCCACAGCCTGTCCGTCTTTTATCGCCGGTTTAAACTTGATCTTACAAGCAGCGCGTATCGCGTTTGCAGTCAGTCCCGCCGGCAGTCCCCTCACAACTCTGACACGTGAAACCTTGCCATCCGAGGACAAAAGAGTTTTCAGTACCACGAAGCCCTGGACACCCATACGCCGCGCTTCCTTCGTGTATGAGGGCGACGGCTTAGAAACAATGACAAAGCGTGTGTCTACCTTCTTCGAGGACAGGACCTCCGGCTCAGGTTCCTCTGTCTCAAGAATTCTGGCCAGGCTGCCATCGTCGGTGCAGCGGTAGTCCTGATTTCTCTCGGCCGTAACCGGAGGCAACTCCTCTGGTTGGGTTTGGGGCTTGGATTCAGTCACTTCCGGCGCTGGCGGAGGAACCGGTACAGCGATTTCTCTGGCCCGCCTTCCCGATTGCGCATGTACCAAAATACTAAGGGCGAGGACCGTAATCACAGAAAACAATATCTTCATACTTCAGGACTCCAGCGAACGGTGTCGGGAGACATTGTACGCGAGCGGTGTGCGTGATCGAAATGCAATCAGAGGAGACTAACGCTGGCGAATGGTATCAGAACTTAGTAATGGCGCGGAAGGTCTAATGTGTCTGAAAGGGGCACGCATTTTATACAAGACACATTTCCTCCAGGGAGGAGTGCAACATTCTTCAAACCGGGTCGCGTTGAATCTTACTCTTCAGGTCCGGTGCAACTTGGTCCATGCAGGGCGGGTATTTTTTGACTGATTATTGGATACTTCGGAGCTTCGTCAATGTTGATCTGGGTCCAATGCGCATATTGTTCAGGCACATTGGTGTCGGCGAAAATTGCTTCTACCGGACATTCCGGAACGCA
>DASQKG010000280.1:0-2805 GCA_035630655.1 Pyrinomonadaceae bacterium | reverse complement strand
GGCGGTGCAGCCGTTTACACCTACGGGATTCGCAAGCGACGTCGATCTGCACGTTATTAATCGCTGGCTCCAAGAGATCTCAGGCGCGCCCGCTTGGTGGGCAAAGCGGGCGCGCACTCCGGGCCTATCTCTGCACCCCTTCGCTACCGCGTTGTCGTTTGCGCTAAAGCTAAGTAATCCGGTCACTTACCACTGAGCAAAAACATGTTTGCCACTCCTCTTGGAAATCTGTAGAATTGCCTGTCCTCGAGGGCGGGACTTCCAGATGGCCCTCAGACCCCCAAACAACTCTCCAGTTCGAAGTTCTCCGCGGTTCAGCCCCGCTTAAAATCCCCCAGGAGCTAAGAATGTCAAATACTGCTCGATCGCGAATTCTTTTTGTGGATGATGAGTCAGAGATCACTGCGATCCTGTCGGACCTGTTTGAAGGTCAATACGAATGCGCGACGGCGGGTTCAGCCGAGGAAGCCCTTGAGCGAATACGTCAAAGCGATTTCGAACTCGTGGTAAGCGACATCACCATGCCTGGTTTGAGCGGCCTCGAGATGATTCCCCACGTCAGGAGCATCGCGCCAAATACGGTGGTCGTAATGATCAGCGGCGTGCAGACCGTCGAAAGCGCCATCGGTGCTTTGAGATTGGGAGCCTTTGATTATGTGATGAAGCCCTTTGACCTGCGACAGGTAGAAGCCGTTGTGAAGCGTGCGCTAGACCATCAGGAGTTGATTGTTGCCAAGCAGAATTACGAAGACCATCTGGAAGAGTTGGTCGAGCAGCGGACCGCTGAGCTCGATAAAACTCTGAATTCCCTGGAAAACGCTTATCGCTCGACGCTCAAGGCATTGACCGCCGCTCTGGAAACACGGGATCAGGAGACACACGGACATTCCGAGCGCGTGGTTACTTACAGCTTGCGACTGGGACGAGAGTATGGGCTTGAAAAGCCGCACATGAAGGCGCTCGAGTTTGGCTCGCTGCTGCACGACATTGGGAAGATTGGCGTTCCGGATATGATCCTGCGCAAGCCGGCAAAGTTAACAGAGGATGAGTGGGTGCTGATGCGCCAACATCCGGCGCACGGACAACAGATCTTGCGGGGCATTGCCTTCCTTGAAGGTGCGTCACGCGTGGTGGCACAGCATCATGAGAAGTGGGACGGCTCGGGTTATCCGCTAGGTTTGAGTGGTGAAGAGATCGATGTTTGTGCTCGAATTTTTTCAGTGGCCGACGCCTTCGACGCCATGACCAGCGATCGTGTATATCGGAAGGGCAAGCCCTATGAGGCAGCCGCCCTCGAACTTGACGAGTGGGCGGGGAAACAGTTTGACCCCAAAGTGGTTGAAGCTTTTCATCGGGTGCCGAAAGAAGACTGGGCCGAACTGCACGCCAGGTCTTTAGTCAAGCATGCAGATGGCGACGACATTGCCCGCGTGATTGAAATGATCGAGGCGCAGTTTGAAGCCGTAGTCCACTAAGTTTTCTGAATTAAGTTAGCGCTTGCCTTCATCGGCTGGCGAAGGCACTACATACCCCCTCCGCGAACGCAAACTCAGTCCAACACGCCGCGATGCAACTTCGATCTTCCGGTATTCTCCGGGAGTTGAAAATGCAAGCGCGCGTTTTGGCCTGTAAGTAACTACATATTCCGAGCCTATCTCACGCGCGGCTTCCCTGGCTTGCTCAAGCATCTGCTCGCCGGATATCGGCAAAAAGATCTGGCCACCAGTCTCTTCCGCCAACGTCGTGAGCACTTGCTGGCTCTTCTTGACGTCTGCTTCGTACGCTTTTCGCTGCCGCTTCATCGCTGGGTCAAAAGTAATACTGTGCACGACGTAAGCCGGGCTCCGAGTTGTGCCAGGGGGCAAAGTAGGATCATTGCTGGAGATTGGATCGCGCGACACTGGCACTTGTCGTATGGCATCGGCGGCAGCAGGCTTAGCCGGCTTCTCCCTGACTAATGCCGTGTAGCTGATGATGTGAATGGTAGACCTGGTAGCTGCCAACTTCTTGAATGCCTGCGCTCGATCGATCTTGCCTCCCGGTGTATCGACGCCGTCCGTAATGAAGACCACATGGCGTGTGCCTTCCGGACGATCTTTCAGAAGCTCGGCGGCCGCGGCCACGGCATCAGCGAAACGCGCGCGCTTGCCCGAAGAGAGTTTAGTTTTCAGTGTTTTGACAAGGCTCTGCCGATCAGTGGTCCATGAATGAAGTACGGTGACGGAGCTGTTGAATTGCATGGCCGCCACCGAAGTGTTTTCGGTGAGACGTCTCAACAGCTCGAGAGCCACATCTCGCGTCAGGCTGGTTCGCTTTGAGAGGCCGCCGAGGCCACTCAGCTCGCCGCCCGTATCGAGAACCAGTACGACGTTGGCAGGAATATGACGCACGCTTCTTATCTGTTGGGCCACGCCATCTTCAAGAATGAGAATGTCGTCAGGGACGACTGTAGGATCGTAATGGCCGTATTGATCGACTGCGATTACAGGCAGCCGCACCTCTTCGGTGAACACCTTGACGGGAACGTCATCATCGATTGGCGGCGTTGGACTGGGTTTCGGCTTCTCCTGGCCATGCACTGAACTAGCGAGAACGAAAACGAGGGAGAGTGAAAACAGCAGTGCGGATCGTTTGAACAAAATCATTCGCCTTTCAGATTGGGAATCGCCGCTGTTTGATGCCGGCGAGGGTGGTGGTGGTTTGCCTGTTGGATAGGCATTCCCAGGGAGCCAGATATTCCTGTCCGTCACGTTTAAGACGTGGAGGCTGGGCTAGGGGGCCGTCAGGTGTCCCAATCGCCGAACA
>DASQKG010000279.1:0-5402 GCA_035630655.1 Pyrinomonadaceae bacterium | reverse complement strand
GTGCCGGCAATCAAAAGGTGAGGCATTTTCGCCAGGTCGGCGACATAGTTGAGCCCGTCAATGGTTTTACCAAGCGCGATTGTGAGTTTTGAAGTGGACTCGCGGAAGGCGCGCGATTCGATCACCTCACGCAGGAAGATTGTTTCGCGGCGTGGATTAGGAACTTCGATGCCCACGTGAGGTTTGCCGGGCATTCGATCGATACGAATCGACTCAGCCTTCAGCGCCAGGCAAAGATCGTCTACCAGCGAAACCACGCGCGAGTATTTCACACCCGGATCGGGTTTGAACTCGTAAGTCGTTACCACGGGGCCGGGACAAATATGCTTGATTTGGCCCGTCACGTTGAATTCTTTGCACTTCTCGGCTAAACGCGTCGCCAGGCTTAGCAGCTCGTTATCTGCCTGCTCATTTGGAGGCGGCGCCTCGTTGAGGAAATCGAGCGGCGGCATTGAATAGTCGGAGTAGGAAACTCGACGTGATCGCTCGGCGTCGAACGGGAGTTTGCCTGTTGCAGGCGCCTCTCCTTTTACGCGCAGGACCGACGCCCCCTTGACCATTTCTTCAACTTCTTCTTCCTCATCGGCGACAGCAGATTTACCCCGGCCGCCCGGAAAGATTGAGCGACGACCCGAACGGCTTTCCACTACGGTGGCGCCGTGCAGTCCGGCACCGGCTGCGGCCGCGCGCATGGGTTCAGCCGTACCCGCGCTGACTTCACTTGCTGTGGACAGACGAGCGTCTCCACGATTAATGGCAGTTGCTTCAACAGTCGTGGAGCCGTCCTTCATTAATTCAGCGATGCGTTGTTCCGGGGTCAGATCGGAGGCGCTGGCCGTGGCGTCGCGGAGAGCAGCTTGAGCGGCAAGCTGCTCGGCCTTGAGCAGTTCGCGTTGTTCCTTGCGCAGTCGTGCACGCTCGTGCCGCGATTCTCGCCAGGCTCTGAACCGCGCGGGAATTTCCCGTACAAACGAAAAGCGGTCGCCGATAACGGCGGCAATCATCTTGCAGAATTCGATAAAGGAAAAGTTTGTCGCAAGGATCAGGCCGGTAGCGGCAATGGCGATAAGCAGAACAGTTGCGCCCACCGTGTTAAGGCCGCTCGCCAGGGCTCGTGAGAGCAGTGTCCCGACGAGTCCACCCGGCTGCACGCTGGAATCAAAAACGGGACGGATGCTGGATATTGAAAGAAGCGCCGAGGCTGCCAGGGTCAATATTACGAGTCCAAGGAGCTTGTAGACAGGCGTGCGAACACTTCGAGTTTTGAAAAGGCGCCAGGCCGCAGTCAAAAGGAGCAGTGGAAGAAGATAAGCAGCAAGTCCGATCGCCTGCAAAAGCGCAGCAGCCACATTCGCTCCAACCGCTCCCGCCCAATTGCGTGTTTCAGTTTGTCCCGCAGAATTCCAGGACGGATCATTCGGATAAAACGCGGCTGAGACAAGGCAGAGCGCCAGCAGCAAACCTACCGCGAGGAGTAAAATGGCAACAATCTCATTCCGTCGACTGTTTCGTGGAGTCAATATTCTCGGTTTCTCCTCAAACTCAGTAGTCGCCATCTCTACTCCAGAAGTCAGGATTGAAATTCGTATCCCGTAGCGACAGCCTAAACAACAGGCTAGGCCGCTTTCTTCGCAAGTAAGAACGCCTTTATAAAATCGTCGATGTCTCCGGCCAGCACCGCATCGACGTTGCCTTTTTCTAGTTTGGTGCGCGTATCTTTAACTAACCGGTACGGGGCCAGCACGTAGCTCCTAATCTGTGAACCGAAAGAGATGTCTGCTTTGTTGGCTTCCAACTCCGCAGTCTCTGCTTTCCGCTTCTCGAGTTCGAGCTCATACAAACGAGAGCGCAACACCTGCATTGCGACAGCACGATTCTGATGCTGCGAACGTTGATTTTGGCATTGCACGACAATGTTGGTAGGAATGTGTGTAATGCGGACTGCTGAGTCGGTGGTATTGATATGCTGGCCGCCGGCGCCAGTGGCGCGGTAAGTATCTACGCGCAGATCCTTTTCGTTTATTTCTACTTCGATGTTGTCGTCTATCTCCGGATAGACAAACAAGGAAGCGAAGGACGTGTGCCTCCTGGCGGCTTGATCAAAGGGAGAGATACGGACCAGCCGATGGACCCCGGCTTCCGCCGCTAAGAGGCCGTAGGCATATTCGCCTTCCACCCTAAATGTCACTCCTTTGAGTCCGGCTTCTTCTCCAGGTTGATAATCAATAATCTCGGTCTTGAACCCGCGTTGTTCGGCCCACTTCAAATACATCCTGAGCAGCATCTCGGCCCAATCCTGCGACTCTGTTCCCCCCGCGCCGGGATGAATCGTGCAGATAGCGTTGAGCCGATCATTGCCGCCACCCAGCAGCATCTCGGTCTCCGCAACACCGATTTCGTGCTCAAGACGTTCCACCAGCGAACGAAGTTCTTTCAAGGATTCCTCGTCCTCTTCGGCAAATTCAAACAGCACGCCTGCGTCAGAAATCTCGGTTTCAAAATGTTCCTGCCGCTCGACCTTTTTCTCCAGAAAGCTCCGTTTCTGCAAAAGCTTTTGGGCCGCGTCCTGATCACTCCAAAAGTCAGTCGCCGCAGCCTGGTTCTCGATTTGTTTTAACTCTTCCTTGCTGGAGGCAACATCAAAGAAACCTCCCGAGTTGCTCGACGCGCGTTCGCAAGTCCTCGTAGGCTGTTCTTAACTCCTGAATTGATAACGTCTCGGTCATTGATCCTCCAAATATTACTTCCGAGCTGGTTTCTTAAATGACAATAGAAAAACTAAGACCGTAAGTGCTGCACAGACGGCAGCGAAAACATCGCCATAGGCCGTGTAAAACGACCGTGGACTGCTCGTGCGCGTGATATGCCATACCCTTACGTCCTGCTGAAACGGTTGAGTTACATCTCTTACGTCGCCACTAGGCGGAATGAGCGCTGTGATTCCTGTATTCGTAACCCGCAGGACCGGACGATTGTTTTCCACAGCGCGAAAAACCGCATTCGCTAAGTGTTGGCGCATCACAGCCGTTGGCCCAAGATACCCATCGTTAGAGATGTTGATCAGCACGTCGGCACCGTCATTAGCGAACTGCCGAGCGATGTTTGGATATGCCGACTCAATGCAGATAAAAACTCCTGCGCGGACATTTCCAACAGACATCAGGCGGTACGTCGTCCCCGGCGTAAAATTACCGACAATACCTCTTATCAAACCCGCTCCGGGTAACCACTGCGGCAGCGGGACATATTCGCCAAATGGCAGCAGGCGAATCTTATCATATTGAGAGACGAGGCTACCCTCTTCATTTACTAACAAAGCCGAGTTGTAAAGACCGTCGTTGGGAGCCACTTCCTGGGAATTCAGAAGTACTGAAGTGCGATGTTGTTTCGCAAATTGCTTCAGCTTCTCACGGAAGGCCGCGTCCGAGCCGTAAGTGAAATTCATCGGCGACTCGGGCCAGATCAGTAATCGCGGCAAGCCGTTGTCGGGAAGGGACCGCAATGCTGCTTCACTCATTTCGAAGTGCCGTACATTGAGCTTGGTCATATCCTCCGTAGACTTGATTAGGTCCATTGGTACATTCGGTTGGATCGCGACTACCACAGCCTCCGCCAATCTTTGGGTGTCGTGTTGGGAAGAGGACTGGCTGCCCATCAGGAGGATTAGGCTAGAGACCAGGACGAGCAGAGTTCCTGAAATGGCGATCGGTTTGAAGGTGCGCTGTATCAGTGCAAAGGTGATCGCCGCATTTACCGCGACTATCAAGAATCCAACCACATAGACGCCTCCAAGGCGTGCCGGCTGGATCAATAGTGGATGATAGGCCTGAGAGTAACCAATTGCGTTCCACAGCTGTCCTGTAATCCCTAGGCGTGCCCATTCCATTGCAGCCCATATGATTGGAGCAAGCAACAGGGCGGCAGTCCCCCATTTCCTGATCGAAGAAGCCAGAACCATAGCGAACAGGGCCGGAAAGATTCCAAGGACTATCGCTCCAGGGATCAACATCGCAAAGGCCTGCCAGGCTGCGAACCCCCCGAAGTTAATCATTGAATAAGTAAGCCAGTAACAAGTGCCGTAAAAGAAAACCGAACCGAAGAGCCAGCCAAAAAAAAAGGACTGCCACGATGCGCGTCGTCTAGCGACCAGCAGAAAGACGGGAACAAACCCCGCCCACGCCAGAAACCACAGATTGAAATTTGGAAACGAAAGGATCAGGGCTGACGCTGCTAACAATGCGATACCGCATTCGGCACGGGTGGGCACACGAGAACGTAACCAGGATTTGAATCCGGCAAGTTTTGTTGCCTCAGTTGAAGTAAACCTACGAGGTGTGGTAACCGCGTCGCGCATTGTCGCGCGATTTTACCAAAACGTGGATCGACGACCTAAAGCTTCCCCGTGGGAGCTGAAAAAGATTTCTCCAAAAAAATTCTCGGGATCGGTTTTAACGACTCATCAATCTTTAAAATGGTCAGAAACGAGTCAAAAAGACAGAAAACGTCACAGTCCAAGTGACAAATTTCGTCGCCAGTAGGACCGCGTCAAGAGCCGAGAATTATTGGAGTCATTAACGCACTGCTACATGTTTCAGGAAGGAATACAGCAAATAAGTAGAACTGTTGATTGTACAGAAAATGGGACCCTAAACGCGGGAGAACCCAGTCATTGCTGACTGGGTTCCAAGTTCGGGGGGAAGCACTGAAGGGTCGCTCGGCGGGTGGCTGGCGCAGCGGCAGGCGGCGCTCAGAGGGGTGTTGGCGGCGGGGGCACTTTCAACCTTTACATTGGGTCTTCCGTGCGTGCCGGTTATCTCTTGAGCATCTCGTGTGCCACGGAAAACTTTTCATGGAATACAATCAGGATTAGGCGTTATGAAAAGCGAAGCCACTTAGAATGCTAATACTTCGTAATGGCGACGATTGGCGTTTCGGGAGGAGATTCATAGCCTAAATGCAGGAGAACCCAGTCATTGCTGACTGGGTTCCAAGTTCGGATGGGAGCACTGAAGGGTTGCTCGGCGGGTGGCTGGCGCAGCGGCAGGCGGCGCTCAGAGGGAAGTTGGCGGCGGGGGCACTTTCAACCTTTACATTGGGTCTTCCGTGCGTGCCGGTTATCTCTTGAGCACCTCGTGTGCCACAGGAAAACTTTTCTTGGAATACGAGAAGGATTGAGCGTTATAAGATGCGAAGTCACACAGAATGCTTGTACCTAGTTAAGGGCGACAATTCGCGTTTGCTTTTGAAGGAGAAATTTAATAGGCCCAAATGCGGGAGAACCCAGTCATTGCTGACCGGGTTCCAAGTTCGGATGGAAGCACTGAAGGGTTGCTCGGCGGGTGGCTGGCGCAGCGGCAGGCGGCGCTCAGAGGGGTGTTGGCGGCGGGGGCACTTTCAACCTT
>DASQKG010000278.1:0-16019 GCA_035630655.1 Pyrinomonadaceae bacterium | reverse complement strand
TATGGTTCGATGTGTATGTCTGAGGCACCACGGCGAAGCGCGTCCACGAGAAGTACGTTTACCAGTCTGACAACCGGCGCATCTTCGCTCAATTTCGAGAGAGTTGTAAGGTCAATCTCTTCGTTGTCTTCCAATACTTCGACGTCCTCAGTGCGGTCAGTATCGAAGTCTAAGGTGTCCAGGGAAACCAGATCGGCGTGAGTAATTCCTCCGCCGTTAGAGCTCTTGGCGGAGACTCCTTCAAAGACTGCGTCGTCCACAGCTATCGCAGCGAGTTCGATTTCTCGTGAGGTTCCGTAGTATTTGGCAATCGCGAGTTGAATGCTAGCTTCGGCGACAACAACAGGCTCAACGTTCAAACCTGTCATGAACTTAATGTCGTCCATCGCAAAGACATTGGTGGGATCGACCATTGCCAACGTTAGGCTGGCGCCGACGCGGGACAGGGGAAGGACAGAGTATTTCTGCGCAACTTCCTGAGGAATAAGTTGGAGGACGTGTTCATCAATCTGGAAGAGATCGAGATTAACCGATGGGATACCGTACTGCCGAGAGAGGACGGCGGTAATCATGTCGTCCGATACCAGCCCCAGTTTTACGAGGTTGTATCCCAAACGACCGCCGTGTTCGCGCTGGTAGTCAAGCGCCTCACGAAGGTGTTGTGGGCTGATGAGATTCTCCCGAACGAGAATTTCGCCTAGTTTTGCCGACATTTGTACCCCGGTGTTGAGAGAGCTAAAAGATGGTTGTTCACGAGATGGGCCCAGCATGCCGCGAGAAGAACTTGTGCATGTTGGGGGTTTGGATTTAGTAGGCGGTGTTGGTTAACACCGTTGGGCAAGCATAGTACAAGTTCAACAAGAGGGCTGTCAAGGCAAAATTCGGGAGGCGGAGAAGCTCTTAATCTTAGAATTTGTAGGTTTTAAGGCGAAAAGCCGTCCAGGCATTCCGCTTGGGACGGCCTGTTTATCCCGTGACAGGAAACTACGGGCGCCGGCGACGAGATGGTGCCGCTGCCGGCTTGACGTTTTCTTGTTCCTTTAATGTATCCAAAATGGCTTTCGCGTCGGATTTGAAAGCGTTGGTGTCCGGCGCCTTTTCCACGAATCGTGCCAAAAAGTCGGCGGCTTGCTGATACTTGGCTTTGTCGCTATTTAGTGCCCCAATATTAAAAAGTGCCTGTCCAGACCTGAGAAGAGCGTCCAAGTCGTCAGGGTTAGCTTCTAGAATCTTTTGGTATTGAGCAAGCGCTCTATCAAAGGAGTTAGCGTCAAAAAGCATCTGAGCCATATCGTGTTCGGCCTTGAGCTTTTTCGCAGGATCGCTTTCGGCAGCTATATACTCTTGAAACGATGCTACGCCCGCATCCACTTTCTCAAGATCGACTTTTGTGACGAAAAAGCGAGAAGCCTCGGCTTTGACGAGCAAAGCAAAATACAAATTTGTCTTGGCGTTACTAGCTGCTGCGGCATCAGTTGGAGCCGGCGAACTTGCCTTGAGCATTTCCACGGCTTTGCTACTTGCTTCAAACGCTTGTCGCCAATCTTTCTTCGCGGCTTCGAGTCCGGCGGTCTTCGCCGCATCGTCTTTGGATTGGATAGCGGCGTTGAAGGTGGCGACCGCACGCGAATTCAATGCGGTCGCTTTGTTTGTTAGCAGAGACGGAGCGCCGGGATGTTCCGGATCGGCTGCTAGTCCCTCGTTGAATTGATTAATCGCCTCATCGTAGTTCTTTGCTTTGATCGCTTCGTTTCCTGCCTTGAAGGTACGTTGAATAACCACATTGGACTCTTCGGCCTTCTTGTTGCTGGCCATAATCGCTTCATTTTGCTTTAGCAATTCCTCGCGTTTTGCCTTCTCTTCAGCAGTCTCTTTCGCTCCGCCCGACCCAGAAGACGCTGGTCCTTTGCCCTGACCAGCAGCGGCTTTGATCTCTTCGTGGGTTAGGCGCCGGCCATCTCCGGGTGACATCTCGAGTTCGTAGTCAACCTCTCTGCCTACTTTTACGTCCTGGATCCAGGTCGGCGCAGCGCCTTGTTTGCTGGCGGCCACGATGTAAGTTCCTATGAAGGGCAAACCGGCAAAAACAAACCCTCCATTTTTGTCAGTCTTAGTATTGTATTTCGCTGATATGTCCGTTCTGAAAACATCAATGATAACGTCGGCAGCTGGGACCTTTGTCCCGTCAGCCTGTTTCAAAACCACGTGACCGCGCAACGCACCGGTCTGGGCTGATACAAAGACCGCCGTCGAAAAAATAACGGCGAACGAAGCTATGACGGAAAAAAAGTATCGACGAAACATCCTAAATTCCTCCAGAAGGGCTACCGATGGATTCAGTTTCGGGAGAGACCATTTGATGCACTGGCGAAACTCCCGGTTGCAAATGACTTAGCTTGGAACGACGTAACGTTAATAAGCAAACCTCTTGCTGTCAAGCACATATGGAACGGGATCAATAAGTCCCGCAGTCCGAAAGGCCCTGAGCCGAAGCGCACAGGAATCACAGTCTCCGCAAGCCTGCTCCGACATTTTGTAGCACGACCATGTGTGTTCCAAGGGCGCATCGAGTTGTTGGCCTAGTTTTACGATCTCTGATTTTTTCATTGCTATCACTGGTGTTCTGATCTTGATTTTTGTCATGGGTTTCGTGCCCATCGTGATTGCACGTTGAAAGGCCTCGTAAAACTCCGGGCGACAATCGGGATAGCCGGAGGAGTCTTCGGCGACTGCGCCGATGTAAATCGCTTCCGCGCCGATAACCTCCGCCCAACTCGTCGCTATCGATAAAAGATGCGCATTCCGGAACGGCACATAACTCGTCGGAATTCCTTCGGAAGCGAGATCCGGGGACGTAACGGCAACACTGTTATCGGTTAGTGAGGAACCGCCAATTTTCGCGAGATGCTCCAATGAAACTACCAGTCGGCGCCCCACACCGTAATGGTTAGCAACATCTTCAAACGCGCGGCGTTCACGCGCCTCAGTTCGCTGCCCGTATGAAACGTGAAGAAAGGCTAATTCAGGGACTTCTCGCGCCGCTATCGCCGCTGTGACACACGAGTCCATCCCTCCAGAAACCAGACACACAGCCAGATCAGTTACGGTCTCGTGCTCATTTGCCAATTCAGAATCAATAGTTGCGTCGTTCGAACCACCCATCACACTCCACGCGCCTCCGGTCCCCATACATACTTATGTAATTGCAGTTGCATGCGCACATCCAAACCACTGCCGGATACCCAGTCGGCGAGGTGTTTAAGATCAATAGAGTTCCAGGCAGGTGAGACGAGAATTTTCGCGCGCTTGGTCAAGTCGTAGCGCTCGATTACATCTTGCGCATACTTCCAGTCCTCAAAACTTGCGATGACGAATTTGACTTCATCTTTGTCCGCCCGCAAGCGTTCAAGATTTGGCCAATGGTTTCGAGGCTCTTCACCAGAATTTGGGCACTTAATATCAAGGATGATCTTTGCTCTAGGATCAACCTCATCCGTAGGAAAGAACCCGCCCGTCTCTACCAGTACTTCATATCCTTCCGCACACAAACGGGCGATTAACGTAAACGCCTCCTTTTGGGCCAATGGCTCTCCACCTGTGATTTCCACGAGGTTGCAGCCAAAATCACGCACCTGGTCCAACACCTTGTCGAGCGAGACATTCTCTCCCCCGCTGAACGTGTATTCGCTGTCACACCATACACAGCGCATGGGGCACCCCGTCAGACGTACAAAGGTGCACGGTCGTCCCGCGTGGGTCGACTCGCCCTGGATCGATCGGAAAATCTCCGTAACTCTTAACATTTCGCTTAGCCGCAAGTGAATTACTAATCAGTCACAATTCTAACTCCGGATGCACTAATCGCGAATCCGGCCAGGGAGCAGTTGTCTTTAAGTTACCTCCAGACTGCATAAAGCGCGGCAACGGATAGCGGAGAATGACATCAAACTCCTGCGTGCGTGAGAATGAAGCGGAGCCAAACGAGCCGCGCGGCGTGATAGCATACGGAGCCTGTAGATCGATTTGAGAAAACCCCCCGTGAGCCAAAGCAAAGAGCAAAACCAAAAGTTGTATTCGCAGGGCGCCGCGCGATTAGTTGCCCGTGCAACTGAGCATTACGGAGTCGCCCGCGCAGTCCTGGAACCGCGAATAAAGGCGGCGGTTGAAAAATACATTTTAAAGTACGACGAGAACGCCCAAACCAAAACTCTGAACGACTTTATTGACAGCTTGCAAGCTGACGATCTTTGTTTGATCGTGGCCTGCGAACAGGGCAATCAGAAAGCCTGGGGTGATCTCGTGGAGCGTTTTTCGGTTACCGTGCGCTCCGCAGCTAGAGCAGCGAGTTTCAACGAGGATGGAGCCGAAGATTTGGCGCAGTCGATTTGGGCCGAGTTACATGGATTACGAATTCGAGAGGATGGCAAGCCCGCCGGAAAGCTCGCTTATTACTCCGGTCGCGGCTCTCTTGCGGGTTGGCTTAGAGCGGTGGTCGCCCAGCTCGCAGTTGATCAGCATCGCAAATCATCCCGTCTGGTTCAGACCGAGGAAGACGCAGATTTTGATCGAATCCTCAGTCAGCGTCACGACGAAAACAGCTGGACGGCGCACGGTGTTGTTGCCAGTCCGGAGGTTGAGGTTTCAAGGAAGTTCGCCGCAGCTGATATGCAGAAGGCCCTCGCCGACTCGATAGGAAAACTCTCTGCTGAGGATCGACTCCTTGTAAAGCTCTATTACTTTGACGGACTTCGTTTGAAAGAGGCAGGGGCGGTGCTGGGCGTACATGAAGCGACTGCCAGCCGCAGATTGACGAGGATTCACGGCGACTTGAGAAGTGAGGTGGAGAAGACCCTGACCGAAGAAAGAGGCTGGACCAGGACGGATACCGAGGACGCTTTTTCCTCCTTCGCACTTCATCTTGAAGCGGATATCGAACCCCTAGTGACCTCGGAAGGTGTACTGATGAATAAGGAGAGGGGATCGCCGCTGAAGAGTTCGTAGAAATGCACCATAAGTTTCTGCAAGCAATGGGCAGCCAAAGCGTTCTTAAGCAGGCGAGGCACTGAGTGAAATGAAAAAGGCCAATAACAACGAGATGGATCTAGTTTTGCGCGGGCTCGCAAAGAGCCGGCGTGATGATTCCTCTTTGAATATCGGCTCGTCGTCTCGTGATAACAATGGAGAGAGCGAAACACACCTCGATGCAGATGAGTTGAACTCTTTTGCGGAGGGCCTGGTTCCCGATGCTGCTCGCGTAAGGTATGTGGAGCATCTTGCGGATTGTTTGAATTGCCGCCAATTAGTAGTGAGTTTGACCCAGTCATCGGGCATTTTGAGCGCGATTCCTATTGCCGACAAACAAAGCGGTCCGGGTTTTTGGCGAAGAATGACCGCTATGTTCTCGCCTCAGGTTCTTCGTTACGCGGCGCCTGTATTGGTTCTTACTGCGCTGCTCGCAATTGGTTTGTTGGCTTGGCGTCAACAGCGCAATCAGGATTTTGTCGCCCAGCAGCAGGCTTCTACGCGTGAAACCTATTCAGCTCAACCACCGACAATCGCGGAACCAGCAAATACGACAGGCAACGAAACGTCGCTCGCTCCGCAAACAACGACTGGCCCAATATCGCGCACGGATTCCGCGACAGCCAGTAACAATCCCAGGCCTGTTCAAGGTGAGGTTGCCAGGACACAAACTGACACTGGCATGTTGGCTGCTGCACCGGCGGCAAGGGACGATGTTGCAGCGCCTCCGCCAGTGGTGCTTGAGCCGAGCGCGTCTGGTACGAAGCCGTTCTTTTCTCCAGAGCCGAAGGCGAGCGCTTCCGAACCGGGGCGAACTGTTTTTAGCGACCTTAAGAAAACTGAAGCGAGCAAGGAAGAGCAACCTGTCGACCGCCTGGTCGTGCAGCGCGAACGAGACGAATCAGCCTTAAAGCGTGGCAACGAGAATGAATACCAGGTCGCTGCCCCGAAAGTGGGTGCTGCTTCCGGTCCTCGACGGGCCGAGGCGCCGATGACTGAGAGCCGCGCCCGTGCTGCGAAGGGTAAGAAAGACTCCGACTCCGACGAGGTGCGAAGTGTTTCAGGCAAACGGTTTCGCCGGGAGGGTAATGTTTGGGTTGACTCCAGCTACGCATCATCGCGCGCCACAATTAACGTTAGCCGCGGCAGTGAACAGTTTCGTGCGCTGGTTGCAGATGAACCAGAAATACGCGCTATAGCAAATCAACTTGCCGGCGAAGTCATTGTGGTCTGGAAAGGCAAAACCTACCGCATTCGTTGAGCTGCACTCAGGTCCTCCGGTTTTCCCGGTCCCTCATTATTCCCGTTGCTAACATTCTCATCGACGGCTCGTAGTGGTAAATTGGCTGCCACTTCATGCTAAAGGAAACAATCTCTATGCGAATGGTCCTTGTAATGACGAGGAAATCCTTCCTTTTTGCCCTGCTCGGTTGTTTGTTTGTAAGTCCGATCGCCGGATTTGCACAGCAAAAACCCCCTCGGTCTTCACGAGTGACCGCGTCGGGAACCCGCAATCCAAAGATTGCACAAATCATTCGGGATATAGACGCGCGCAGAATTGAGGAGTCGATTCGGAAGCTGGTTTCATTCGGAACCCGTAACACGCTTTCCGAACAAAACAATCCAAACCGTGGTATTGGCGCCGCGCGCGACTGGTTATTCAGCGAGTTCACAAAAGCAGCAGCACAATCGGGCGGTCGGATGACGGTTGCAAAACAATCTTATGAACAGCCGAAGGCGGATCGCATTGCGTCTCCGGTAACCATTACGAACGTCGTGGCGACCCTCAAGGGAACGCAACCAGAATCGCAGGAACGGATCTATGTTGTTAGCGGCCACTATGATTCCATGTGTGGCAGTGCGACCAATGCGACCTGTGACGCGCCCGGCGCTAATGATGACGCCTCAGGCACAGTGGCCGTTCTGGAAATGGCACGCGTCATGGCGAAACATGAATTTGACGCGACCATCGTCTTCATGGCAGTTGCGGGAGAAGAACAAGGGCTATACGGCTCGACCTATTTCGCTGAGCAAGCGAAACAGAAATCGATGAACATTGAAGGCATGTTAACCAACGACATCGTCGGCAACTCTCTTGGCGGCAATGGAGTTCGCGACACTCGAACGGTGCGTGTTTTTTCGGAAGGTGTGCCCTCGAACGAGACTCCTGAACAGGCGAACACGCGTCGCGGTGTCGGCGGTGAGAATGATTCGCCGTCCAGGCAACTGGCCCGGTTCATTGTGGAAACGGCATCAAGGCATGTTCCGGCAATGAAAGTCATGATGGTCTATCGCCGCGATCGTTATCTTCGGGGAGGCGATCACCGCCCATTTCTCGAACGCGGCTACGCGGCCGTACGATTTACCGAAACTAACGAAGACTACCGTCATCAGCATCAGAACGTGCGCATTGAAAACGGCGTGCAGTATGGCGACTTGCCGGAGTTTGTAGACTTCAATTACATCGCAAACGTTAGTCGAGTGAACGCGGCCGCTTTAGCCACGCTGGCGCTCGCGCCGGCACGTCCAAACAATGTCGGCATAGTTACCGCGAGGCTGACGAACGATACCGATCTGAAGTGGGAAGCGAATAAGGAGCCGGACCTGGCAGGCTACGAAATTGTTTGGCGCGATACAACATCACCCGTTTGGACTAACTCGAAGATGGTCGGTAATGTCACCAGTTACACGTCGAAGGGCATGTCTAAAGACAATTTTTTCTTTGGCGTGAGATCGGTGGACAAGGAAGGTAATCGGAGCCAAGTCAGTTTTCCGCGTCCGGTGCGGTAACCCTTCGATGCTTTCACCTGACATCTGCTGGTGAAATGACACTTATCCCCTGAAAGCGTTTGAAGTCTGCTCCGTTAAAGGTCAAGAGAGTGGTGATACCGTGAACGCTCATCGCAGCAACTAGTCGGGCATCATAAGTGTTTTTTCCGGAGACTTCGTTGCGCGCAACGAGCTTCTCCCATTCGTCGTGAATCATGGCGTTGTCTTTTCAGGAACCGAAAGAAGCTCTTTAGACGTGCAAGTTCAGCCTCGGTTTGGGCGGTCGTCATGGCCAAGCCGTTTGCGCTCTGGGGGCGTGTTGCCACTGCCCAGAACTCGGTCAAGTTCTGCGGGACAATACAAATATCTTCCCCGCGGATTCTGAGTGAGCTGATCGCATTGATGGCAATCGTATGCATCGGGTGACTTGGCTGGGCAGAACGGGTGAGATATTGGTGTCCAGCAGCAGGCTCATTCACCACGCTCCTGATAGATGCCCTCGCGGCTGTCGTCAGCGATTACTAGTTGGAGAGGATGACCCGCGGCCCACTTTCGGAAAGCGTCCACCCACTCTTCCGGCGTGGCTGATTCGTAAAGGGGCCTTTCGACGGCTTCACCATTCGTCGGCGGAAGTAGGGTCCTAAGATAATCATCGACTGACAAGCCACGGGCCTCCGCTTGAGCGGCGAGTAATTCAGCGGTCTCTGGTTTGATCTCTACCGGAGCGGACATCCTTCACCTCCTCTGTGACGACTGAGTTATTTACGATAATCCAGCGGCGTTTTGTCTCCAGTATTTGCAAGTTAGACACTCCTTAGAGTCCCAAAACGTTACCGTTGTTCATCTCCAAGCCTTGCGGCCTCATCGAGAATCTCGATAGTTAAAAATCATTCCTGATTTGCTCGGCGGAGATGACTCGCGATGAAAGGAGCTTCACATTGGTCATCCCAATACCATAGTCGCCGTAAACAGATAGATGGAATCCAATTTGTGATAGAGGGAGGTCGCAAAATGAGACGAGCGGAATTGCGAATTCATGTGTTTCAAGATTAGGAGTTCTTCCCGCCATTAAGACGTTAAAATCCTCTAGACAGTAACGGGGCTGAAACTCATTGGTTAAGATGCCAAGCAGATTCTCCATGCTACTGGTGAAATGAAACAGAGTATTAGCGCTTATCGCAGGAAGGGCGGAGGTGGTCATGTTGTGTGACTCCTGCGTTTGGGCGTTCGGAGCACCGTCCAGCGATCAGTACATTCGTTAATGGTTTTTTTCTCGGGCAGCCGCCACTGAGCCGCTGCGAAAAACGCGTCGTCCAATGGGGGACTGTCAGACGTGTCGATTTCGTCGTTCGTCATCCGGTGGTCAATGCGATCCCAGTCCGTCCGTGATGACGCCTTCAAATTCGCTTCGTTCATAGCTCAAAGTCCCGTCTATTCAAATCCATAGGAGAAGGTTAGTAGGAAGTCACTAATCCTGCAATAGTCGGCGAGGGTGGCCGCGATCGGTCGACATGCAAAAGCCCTTGCAGTATCGTGCAGGTAACGCTAGGGGTTCTTTTTTCAACCTTATAAGCCAAAGCAGCGTCTAATACCCAGCCAGAAGGATTATTGCAAACTAGGGGAGTCACAGCCCAACAGACTAAGAAGTGATCGATTCGATGAATTGGAAACGTCCCGATATGAACAACACAGAATACACTTTGATTTTTCGCCGAAACGCAATTGCACGCCGGGCGACAGCACTCGTATCAGTCATCATCCTTCTCACCAGCTCTTTATCGGTGGGTTTGAGCGAGACGCAAAAGTCGACGGCGTCAATGACACGTTTAAGCGAAGACCAGCGTATCTTGCACGTGCTCAACCGATTGGGTTTCGGGGCGCGTCCCGGCGATGTGGAACGCGTAAAAGCGATGGGACTCGAAAATTACATCAACCAGCAGCTCAGTCCCGAGAAGATTAACGATACGGTGGCGCAGGATAAGGTCAAAAATCTCGAGGTACTCAACATGACGACGGCGGAGCTCTACGAAAAGTTTCCGCAACCGGGTCAGCTGCTTCGGCAGTTGGAACGACGTGGCCAGTTGCCCGAGGGTCTCGCGTCTGCACGGGCAAATCGCAATAACCCCGGCCCAGGTCAGATGCCGAACCAGACCAATGAAATGCCGGGCGAGATGGGAAGCGGAAGTCCGGCAAAGACTCCTGACGGTAGACCGGTCCAGAACAATAGACCAGGCGATGATCCAAACCCGCGCGACAATCAAGAGTATCGCCAGGCGTTGCGCGAGTATTACCGGCAAAACGGTTTGCAACAACCGCAACGTATCATGGCGGAGTTACACGCTTCGCGAATCCTACGCGCTGTTTACAGTGAGCGGCAGTTGCAGGAAGTGATGGTTGATTTCTGGACCAACCATTTCAACGTCTTTGCGGGCAAGGGCGCCGATCGCTGGTTGTTGGTCTCTTATGATCGCGACACGATTCGGCCCAACGCGATGGGCAAGTTTTCCGATCTGCTAGCCGCGACCGCGCAGAGTCCGGCGATGCTTTTCTACCTGGATAATTTTCAAAGTGTCAGTCCAAACGCTCAGACAGCTTTCGGTCCAGGCCAGCGCCGGCAGCGGGATCGGATGTTGGGCGCGATGGACCGACAAGCCAACCCGCAGGACCGTGAGATGGCGCGGAACGACCCGCCACCCAATCCTCAAAGACAACGTCGCGGAATCAATGAGAACTACGCTCGCGAACTTATGGAGTTGCACACGCTTGGCGTAGAGGGGGGTTACACCCAGAAAGACGTGCAGGAAGTAGCGCGATGTTTCACCGGATGGACCATCTACGCGCCTCGTGGCGGCGGCGCTGCTGCGGCTGCTCTGGCGGGCCGGGCCGCTCGAAGGGAACCGGGAACATTCTTTTTCAATCCGCGGGTCCATGATGAAGGAGAAAAAGTAGTCCTGGGTCAGAAGATTCCCGCAGGGGGCGGAATCAAAGACGGCCTGACGGTGCTTGAGATACTGGCGAACCATCAATCGACGGCCAAGTACATTTCCACAAAACTTGCGAGATACTTCGTGACGGATAATCCATCGCCGGCGCTGGTGGATCGCGTGGCCGCTGCTTTTACCAGGAGTAAAGGTGATATTCGGGAAACCGTGCGAGCAATTGTGACGTCACATGAGTTTAATTCGCCCGAAGCCTACCGCGCGAAGATTAAGCGGCCCTTTGAGCTTACTGTCAGCGCTCTGAGAACGTTGGGTGCGGAAACGAACGGTGGTCCACAGTTACATCAGTGGATCGCTCGTATGGGCGAGCCGCTCTATGGATATCAGACACCAAACGGCTATTCCGATCTGGCTGAGAGTTGGGTCAACACGGGCGGGCTTCTCGAGCGAATGAATTTTGGCCTTGCGCTGGCGAGTAATCGAATTCCCGGCACACGCGTAAATCTGGATCGGTTTCTGGCAAACACCGAGCAGCGTGAATCTTTGAGTAAAGCGCAGACCATGGATCGGTTCCTGAGTTTGATCGTGGCTGGGGAGATTTCACCGAAGACCAGGGCGACGCTTCTGAAGCAACTTGATGAGCAGATTGTTATGGCACCTGCGTCGAAACCTGCAGCGCAAATGCCGAGCGACAATGTTGGCGTCGCAGGTGGCGAGATGATGAATGAGAGACCGCGCCGGCAGCAGCTGGCACGGGCCGAGGCCAACATCAACGATCCGGTGACAAAGATAGTTGGGTTGATACTGGGATCGCCGGAATTTCAAAGACAGTAGCGAGTAAATCGTGAACGTGAATCGTAAATAGAGTCGACAAGGTCGTCGTACGATTCACGGTTCACGATTTACGATTCACGGAGTTTTGATCATGAATCGAAGATTTTTTATTAGATCAAGCGGTGTCGCGTTGGCCAGTTTTGGCTTAATGAACGTAACGCCATCGTTTCTGCAGCGCGCCGCTCTGGCCCAGGCACAAGACCGAATCACCAGTGGCCGCCGCAAGACGTTGATTGCCATTTTTCAGCGTGGCGCTGTTGATGGTTTGAACATGGTCGTGCCATTCGGTGAACGCAACTACTACGATCTGCGACCCGCGATTGCCATTCCGAAGCCCGAAGCAGGCAATGCGGAGACAGCGATAAACCTCGATGGGTTCTTTGGCTTACATCCCTCGATGTCTTCGTTCAAGCCCTTCTGGGATTCGAAACGGTTGGCAGTAGTTCATGCGGCCGGTTCGCCTGATAGTACGCGTTCACACTTCGACGCCCAGGATTATATGGAATCGGCGACGCCGGGCCGCAAGGGCACGACTGACGGATGGCTCAATCGCTACCTTCAAAGCAAAGCCGATCCCGAACGGCGAATTTTTCGCGCCGTCTCAATGACTCAAAACCTGCCGCGGGCGATGCAGGGAAAGGCCCCGACGCTTGCGATCTCAAACCTTGCGGACTTCACTATTCGAGCAGGCAGAAGTTCGGCCAGCGTTCAGGGCGGGTTCGAAGCGATTTATGATCAGACTGTAAACGACGTTTTGGGCGGGACCGGCAAAGAAACATTTGAAGCAGTCAACTATCTGAAGAAGGTTAATCCGGCCCAGTACAAGCCGGAGAATGGCGCGCAATATCCGCGCTCACCTTTCGGCAATTCGCTGCTACAGATTGCGCAATTGATCAAAGCAGGCGTTGGTTTGGAAATCGCCTTTACCGACACTCCGGGTTTGAATTGGGACACTCACGTAAACGAAGGCAACTCCCGCGGTCAGCTCGGTAATTTGCTGCAACAGTTCAGCAACGGCATCGCTGCATTGTATACCGACCTGGGCCAGCGTATGGACGACGTTGTGATTCTGACGATGTCTGAATTCGGTCGTACGGTGAGAGAAAACGGAAATCGCGGCACGGACCATGGTCACGCTAACGCGATGTTTGTTCTCGGCAACAATGTTACCGGTGGCAAAGTTTACGGTCAGTGGCCTGGACTCAAGGCGGATCAGCTCCACGAGGGTCGTGACCTGGCGCTAACCACGGACTTCCGCGACATATTTGGTGAAGTTGCGAAGAAGCACCTGAGAACGCCCAATCTGCAAGCAGTGTTTCCGGGTTATGCGATCAGCGATGCAAGGTTCCGCGGCTTCCTCGGCTGAGGTTGTTTTTCCAGTATCGTTTAGGGGACGGACTTGTCCGCCCCCGCGCGGGCACAAGTGCCCTATCTAAACGTGAGGCCGGACAAACACTCATCCGAATCAGTTCCTCACCACCTCAATCTTCCAAAGCGATTTATGAAGTAAAGCATGACCATCGCAATCAGCGAAACGATCACAGACAGCGTGAACGCTTCGTTATCGCGTCCCGCCTGAATCGCATCGTAGATAGCCACCGAAGCCGTTTGAGTGCGGCCGGGAATGTTTCCGGCAATCATAATCGTCACGCCGAAGTCTCCCAGAGCGCGCGCGAAGGCCAGTGCGGTGGCGGCCAAAACCCCACGAGAAGCCAACGGCAAGGTGATGCGAAAGAAGATGGGCCAGCTACCCAATCCCAACGTTTTCGCGGCCGCTTCCAGTTCCGTGTCTACTCCTTCAAACGCAGCTCGCAAACTCTTCGTCACCAGCGGAAGTGCATGGATCGTCGCAGCGATGACTGCAGCGTAAACGGTGAAAGTCAGCCGGATGCCAAAACGGTTGTAGAGAAAACCGCCGAGCCATGAACGCGTGCCCAGCAAGGTTAGCAGGTAGTAACCGAGAACAGTGGGCGGCAAAACCAAAGGCAGCGTGATTAGCGAGTCAATTAGATTACGTCCGGGAAACTTCTTTCGCGCCAGGAGCCAGGCCAGCGCCGAACCGGCAACGAGAGCGATCACTGTGGCTGCTGTTGCGACAGCAAATGAAAGCCGGATAGGGAACCAGTCAATGCTTGCGAAGTCCATCTGATTATCTTAAACGCGGAAGAACAGCCACGATGCGGAGTGGACCACCGCTCCCGCCTTTGATTTTCATGGGCAGGGCAATCACTGAAAACCCTTTGACTGGAAGCCGGTGCAAATTCGCAACGTTTTCGAAGGCAGGAATGTTTTTTTCAAACAGGATGCGGTGGCTTTCAAACAGCGTCGACTGTCCATAGTCGATGCTGGCGGTATCGAGACCAATGGCTTTGATTGATCTATTACGGACTAACCATCGCGCCGCGTTTGGATGCAGGCCAGGGAAGTGAAGATTTGCTACCGCCGCAGCGCCGCGCTCCGCTGTGCCCAGATATCGTTTCCGGTCCGGATAGAACCTGCCAAAACCTGTTCGCAAAAACAGGATTGCTCCAGAGGGAATATGACCGTTCTGTCGTTCCCAGTTTATAAGGTCGGCTTCAGTGACGAGATAGTCGCGGTCCCTCGCGCACTGTTTGCTGACGTCAACTACGACTGCCTGGCCCACGAGCTGCTCGAGTGGAATTTCATCAACCGTATTACGCCCTTTCGCGAAATGCACGGGCGAATCGATGTGCGTGCCCCCGTGCTCCGCGCCGGCGTATCGATAAGCGGAATAGTAAAAACCTTTATCGGTGGTCCCTTCGAAATCTTTTTCGAGGTGAAAGGTTTCGGCAGTGGGCCAATAGACTGTGTTGGCGTCAAAAGGGTAGGAGAGGTCAACGATCACACCCGCGGGTATAGCTGCGGTCCGCCCTTGGGCGTGGCCCATGATCACACCAGCGTAAGCGACCAGAACCAGAGATAGCAGAAGTCGTGATAGCTTCATCGCGAATACTCCTTCGGGTTTATCGATCCTGTTGGATGGTTAACGCGGGTATGTTAGCGCAGAGCGCATTGCTCGAAGAAGGATAAACCAGCACATAAGAAGAGCTCCTTCCTTACCTGAGAGCTAGCAACGGCCCTTCTGCCATCAACGAGCTCGGTTCTGGCAGAGTCTGGTTAACGCATCATCTTAAGCTACAATCCCCGCGCCATCTTATTATTTGCACACTCGCGCTGAAGGACCAATAAATGATCGATTTCACTGTTCCCCCAGAACTCGAAACCGCGCGTCAGGCTGTGGCTGCTTTCATGGACCAGCATGTCTATCCAAACGAAAATCAAATTGTTGAGGATGAAGGTATTCCCGTTCAACTGGAACGTGAGCTTCAGAACCAGGTGAAAGCTCAGGGCCTCTGGGCGCCGCATCTGCCGAAGGAGTGGGGCGGAATGGGAATCGGCTTCATCGGGCAGGCTCTGGTAAACGAGATCATCGGACGATCCGTCATCGGTCCACGAATATTTGGCAACGCCGCCCCGGATGCGGGTAACGCTGAACTACTGCTGATCGCAGCCACGCCGGAACAGAAAGAAAAATACCTTCGGCCTTTAGCTTCCGGCGAAGTGCGCTCGTGTTTCGCCATGACTGAACCGGAAGTTTCCGGTTCCGATCCCACGGGACTACGCACAACCGCGGTACGGGAAGGCGATGAATGGGTAATCAACGGACACAAGTGGTTCATCAGTGGCGCAATTGGTTCTGCGTTTGCAATTGTGATGGCCGTAACTGACAGCGCCGCTGATCCATATAGCCGGGCCAGCATGATCCTCGTTCCCACCGATACTCGCGGGTTCAATATCATTCGCGCCGTCGGAGTAATGGGTTCGGGTGGGGTTGGCGGTCACTGCGAGATTCGATTTGAGAATTGCCGCGTGCCGGCGGGAAATCTTCTGGGTGAAGAAGCAAAAGGCTTCAAGTTGGCCCAGGCTAGACTTGGCCCAGGCAGAATTCAGCACTGCATGCGTTGGGTTGGAGCCGCGCAACGAAGCTTTGAAATGATGTGCCGCTACTCGCTCAAGCGGCAGTCATTTGGCGAGCCGCTCGCCAAAAAACAGACGATACAGAACTGGATTGCGGATTCCGCCGCCGAGATTAACGCTGCTCGATTGATGACGTTGAATGCAGCATGGAAGATGGATCGTGGTGACGATGCTCGTGTGGAGATATCGCTCATTAAGTTTTACGGCGCGCGGGTCTTGAATGACGTGATCGACAGGGCCATACAGGTTCATGGTGCGCTCGGATATTCCAAGGACACGCCGTTGGAAATGTTTTATCGCGATGCGCGCGCGGCGCGAATCTACGATGGGCCGGATGAAGTGCACCGGCAGGTGGTTGCGCAACGCATACTAAAAAGTTTCGAAAGCTAGTGCAACGTGTTGATTGGAACAACGTGTTTACTGGGACCGCCGGCGTCCCGCCCGCAACGCGCCGTA